>NZ_QRLE01000009.1:0-55629 GCF_003473055.1 Collinsella sp. AM13-34
CCCGATGTCCAAGAAATGGGAGGCAGTTCACAGGCACCTTTCTGGTGGTTTTTTATTGCTCCAGCATTCAGTTCGTACTCGAACCCGATTCTTTACGAGAAAGGGTTCGGGTACGTTTTTTGTTTATCGGAAATTCTGCGGAAGGACTACTCGGAACGGTAAACAGGGACGAACAGAGGCAGGGTATCATCGTGGTGATGGTATCCTGCCTTTTGTTTTGCGGGATCAAGGTCGCTTTATGCGAACTTGATCGCCACTTATATGGGGCATTGATGGCAATTGCTTCGTACGTGCATACCGGGAGCCTGTACACCTCTGGCAAGGCGTAAAACACTAGACTTTGTTCCAAAGTCCGTGTGCTAAGGGGGCAGGCCCCTTAGAATTCCTGTAGAGTGTGTACGCACGTACGCAGGAAAACGGCAAAATTTCGCTATATCAGGGCGTTCTTTCATTGGAGAGTATGGTATACACGGCTTAGTTCAACAAATAAGAATTTATATATAAAGGAGAATATTGATGAAACTGTTTTTATGTTCTCACTTTTCAAGTGTGGGAAGTCTGATAAAGGAAGAAATTGAAAATAAGAAAGTCGCATTTATTCCAACAGCTTCACTGCGTGAAGGCTACACCGGTTATGTCGGCTCGGCTCGGAAATTATTCAAAAAGTTGGGAGCAATCGTAACTGAAATTGATATTTCAACGGAGGCTTATTCAACGATACAGCCTCTTTTTGAAGATGCGGATGTGATCTATTTTACCGGCGGAAATTCTTTTTTCCTTATAGACCAGCTCCGTAAAACGGGAACGGATGAGCTGTTGAAGAAAGAATTGGCAAAGGGAAAACTGATGATTGGTGAATCGGCAGGTGCGATTGTATGCGCTCCAAGCATCCAATATATCGAGCAAATGGATGAAAAGCCGGAGGACTACTCACAAGAAGATGATGCAGGGCTTAATTTGATTGATTTCTATGTTCTTCCGCATTTTCTTACAGCACCATTTAAGAAAGTTACCGAGAAAATAATGACTGAGTTTTCGGATTTGAATCTATGCCCAATTAACAACCGTCAGGGAATTGTAATTGATGGTGAAGGTTCAAAGGTAATTTGCAAAGACTAATTTGAAAATTCCAGTTTGCTGCACTCGTTCCTAGCAGGGGTTGGGGCAGGCACGCCCCAACAAAAAGCTGTCCCAAAGGGGCAGGAATGGGAACTGCGGACGATTTCTTGGACCGTTACGCGGCCCTTCCCAGCGCGGAGCGGAACTCGGCCGGCGTGCGGCCACCGAGCGCATCGCTGCGCCTCTCCGTATTGTATCGGCCGATCCAGCCCCCGAGCTCCTCGATGAAGCGGGCGGGGTCCAGTCCGACCAGTCCCTGCCATGCCAGAACTCCTTCTTGAGCAGGCCGAAGAAGCCCTCCATCGCCGCGTTGTCCGGGCTGCAGCCCTTGGCGGACTGGATTGGCTACACTGATGTGGACAGTTCCGGGGGGGGGCGCAAGAGACGAGAGGACCGTGTACGCGTTCCTGCGCGAGGGCCGCGGGGAGGGGCTGCCTGGGTGCGGCGCCTGTCAACTCGGTCTACGTCCTTGATGACCGGGTCGTACTCAATATCAACTTCACGGATGATGCCAAAACGGTCACCCGTGAGGAAGTGTTGGGTTCGAGTGCTATGGACAATGTTCCAGCATGCTGGGATCGAATTCGCTTGCGGGAATCACGCGGTACCCATGGCGCAGCAGCAGGTCGACGAAAACGCCGTTGCCCGCGGTGAGCGTACCGCTAAAGGTGCCATCGTAGACGTGACCCGTACCGCACGAGGGGCTGCGGTCCTGCAAAATGCACGCAACGATCTCGGACGGCCCGCCCGCCTGCTCGCACATATCGAGCGCACGCTGGGCGCCCAGACGAAACTCGCGATCGACCGAGACGCCCTCGCAGGTGCGGACCTCGCCGTTCGCAATCTCGGATGGCTTGCGCGGCGTGGGAAGGCCGCCAAAAACCTCGGGACATACGAGGAGTACCTCGGTCCCCGTGCGCTCGCAAGCCTCGACCAGCTCGCGATGGTAATTGTCGAGCCCGTTATACTTACAGCTTTCACCCATCAAACAGGCACTTACCACGATCTTCATATACAACTCTCCCCACACAAATCGCCCCATTTGAGAAAGCTACTCAAATGGGGCGTCGGCGTCTACTGGCTCGGCCGCGGCTTTACTGTTGCTTGGGCATCAACGGATTCTCGCGCGTGAGGAGGTTCATGAACTCCTCACCCGTGATGGTCTCCTTCTTGTACAGATAACGAGCCAGCTCATGGAGCTTGAACTTGTTCTCCTTGAGGATCTGCAGGGCACGATCGTGCGCGTCCTCGATCAACTTAGCGACAATCGCGTCCACACGCTCGGCCGTACCGGGTGCGCAGGTGAGCGACGTGTCCTGATTGAGATACGCGTTCTGCACGGTACCGAGCGCCATCATGCCAAACTCGTCGGACATACCAAAGCGTGTCACCATGTTGCGGGCGAGCTTGGTGGCCTGCTCGATATCGTTGGCGGCACCGGTCGTCATCTCGCCAAAGATGAGCTCCTCGGCCGCACGGCCGCCGCAGTAGACGGCGAGCTTGTCCAAGACCTCCTGGCGCGTCGTCAGGAAGCGCTCGTCCTCCTCGACCTGCATGGTGTAGCCCAGAGCGCCGCTCGTGCGCGGCACGATGGTGATCTTGGTGACCGGGGCGGAGCCCTTCTGGCGGGCGGCGACGATGGCATGGCCGATCTCGTGATAGGAAACGACCTGCTTCTCGTGGTCGGACAGCACCGTGGATTTACGCTGCTGTCCGGCAATGACGACTTCCACCGACTCCTCAAAATCATCCTGCGTCGCGCGCTTGCGACCCTCGCGGACGGCGCGCAGGGCACCCTCGTTGATGATATTGGCCAGGTCGGCACCAGAGGCGCCGGGCGTCGCGCGGGCGATCGCAGTCAGGTCGATCGGCGGCTGCGTCTTAACGCTCTTGGCATGGAGCTCAAGGATGTTCTTGCGGCCGGTCAGATCGGGCAGCTCAACGGGAATGCGGCGGTCAAAGCGGCCGGGACGTAGCAGGGCCGGGTCAAGGCTGTCAGGACGGTTCGTTGCAGCGAGGACGACGATACCCTTATGGTTATCAAAGCCGTCCATCTCGGTCAGCAGCTGGTTGAGCGTTTGCTCGCGCTCGTCGTTGCCGCTAAAGCCGCCGCCATCGCGCTTCTTACCGATGGTATCGATCTCATCGATAAAGACGATACACGGGGCCTTTTCCTTGGCCTGCTTAAACAGATCGCGCACCTTGGCAGCGCCACGGCCGACAAACATCTCGACGAACTCAGAACCAGAAATACTAAAGAACGGAACACCAGCTTCGCCGGCCACAGCCTTGGCAAGCAGGGTCTTACCAGTGCCCGGAGGGCCCACAAGAAGAGCGCCGCGCGGCAGCTTGGCGCCGATCTCCTCGTAGCGCTGCGGCTTCTCCAGAAAGTCGACGACCTCCTTGAGGGACTCCTTGGCCTCTTCCTGGCCGGCGACGTCCTTAAAGGTCACGCCCACGTCCTTGGAGGCGATCACGCGCGCGCCGGACTTGCCCAATCCGCCGCCGCCAAAACCACCGCCGCCAAAGTTCATCGACGGGCCGTCATCGCCCATAGCCTTCTTCATGCGGCGGTTGAGCCACCAGCCAATCAGGAAGAAAATCGCCATGGGAAGAATGAGCGTGATCAGGTAGTAGGTCATCAGGCCCGAGCTCTTGTCGGGAACGACCGATTCCAGGGACGCACCGGATTCAAGCACGCGATCGGTAAAACCCGCATCATTCGGCACACCGGTCGTCTTGTAGGCGATGTTCTCGTCCTCGCCCTTCTTGGTGTAATAAATCGTGTAATCGTCCGTGTTGTACTCGACCTTGTTGACGCTCTTCTTATCGAGCGCTTTGACAAACGTCGAGTAATCGGTCTTCGTAATCTGCTGCGTGTGACCGATGTTGGGGAACAGAACGGTCGAGAGCACGAGGTAGACGACGAAGGCGATGAGCACGTAGAGGATCATATTCCGTCTACGTTTGTTGTCATCCATCTCCATCTGCTTGAACTCCATCTACTGGGGTTGATAATGGTTTCTAGAATACCCAACCCGAGCGACGATAAACCGACGCCGGGCACGAAAGGACAGAGATGGCATCACTGGAAGTCGGCAAGGTTCAGATCTACACGGGCGACGGAAAGGGCAAAACCACGGCCGCCTTGGGGCTGGCTTTGCGTGCCACAGGTTATGGTCTCAACGTACTCATGCTGCAGTTTGCCAAGAAGCTGCACTGCGCCGAACACGATGCCGCGCCGCGCCTGGGACTGCGCATTGTGCAGGCCGATCGCGACACGCCCGAGGCTTGCGCCGCGCAGATCATGGAGCTCGCACGCGAGCAGATTAGCCAGGTAGACATGCTGATCTTGGATGAGCTGGGAGAAGCCATGCGCCGAGGCTTTGTGACGCGCGAAGATGTCGAAGCGTTGATCGCAATGAAACCGACCACCACAGAGCTCGTGCTCACCGGCCGCGGCTTGCTGCCACTGGCCGATCTCGCGGACCTAGTAACCGAAATGCGCCCCGTCAAACACTACTTCGACGAAGGCCTCCTAGCCCGCCAAGGCATCGAATACTAAATGATCCGTAGGGGACGGAGGAAAACGGATCATTTTGCCTTATCGCCAGGTCAATGATCCGTTTTCCTCCGTCCCCTGCGGATCATTAGGCGGTGGCGCGGCCGAGCCAGTTGCCGCTGTGGTGGTAGATGGTAAACATCGTGGCCGTGATGAGCCAGGTTACGGGGTAAACCAGCAGCAGGTGCTCAAGCGACGGATCGAACGGCATAATCGCAAACACCCAGATCACCCTGAGCACGACGGTGCCAAAAATCGTGAGCATCATAGGCTGGAAGCTCACGCCAGCGCCGCGGATGGAGCCGGACGCGTTTTCGATAATCGAGAAGATCGCGTAGAACGGCGCGATGAAATGAAGAATCGTCGTGGTGTAGGCCGAAATCGAAGCATCGTCGACAAACAGACGCGACAACGGACCCGAGAACACCAGTAGCACGGCAGACAGGCCACCAATGAGCATAAACGACAGCACAAGCGACGTATGGTAGCCCTTGCGCATGCGCTCGTAGTTGCGCGCGCCAAAGTTCTGTGCCGAGAACGTGGTGATCGAAACGCCAAGCGCCTCGGTAACCATCCAGACAATGCCATCCAAACGGCCCGAAAGACCCCACGCCGTGGTGACATCGGCACCAAACGAGTTGACCGACACCTGAATCAAAACGTTGGAAATCGAATACGCAGCAGACTGAAAGCCAAGCGGCAGACCACACGAGATCATGCTCTTACAAATGCCAGGATCAATGCAGAGTTTGGACAGTGAAAGCCGCCACGCACCCGGAGCGTGCATCATACGAATCACGATCATCGTGGCGTTGGAGCAAATGGTCAGCGCCACCGCGATGCCGCAGCCCAGAGCCTCCATATGAAGCACGGCAACGAAGATGACATCCAGCACCGCATTAACAAGGCAGCCGGAAGCAATGATCACAGCAGGACCGCGTGTGTCGCCCACGGCGCGCAGCAGCGCCGTTCCCATATTGAGCAGCAGCGCCGCAACCATGGCGGCAAAATAGCAACGAGCATAGGCCACGCCCTCGGCCAATAGTTCATGCGGCGTGTTCATAAGTACCAGCATGGGCTCAACGAACACTATGCCAAGAATCGAGAAAACGATACCGCCCACCAGCGCGAGCGTCATGGCCGTATGGACCGAACGACTCAATCGCTCATCATCGTGCTGACCAAAATACTGACCGGTAATGACCGCGCAGCCAGCGCCAACGCCAACGCAAAAGCCAATGCAGAGCTCGGTGAGCACCATCGTGGCTTGAATGCCACCCAGCGCGAGCTTGCCGCCAAACTGGCCGACGATATACGTACCAATAAGCGTGTAAGCCTGCTGAAAAAACGAGCTAAAGAAGATAGGAACGCACAGCGACAGCAGCTGTTGCCAAATGACACCCTGCGTTACATCGATAGCCGTAGATTTCTTAGCCACACGCCCTCCCCACCAGCGTACGTCAAACAACAAAACGGCAATTTAAGACCAAAGCCAATACCAGCTTAGCACCGACCGACGTCGGCCGAAACGCCCCGAACCAGAGCCCGGTGCTAACTATCTGCCTAGTGATACAGCCCCGGCTGGTAGTGGTACTCGTTGCTCACATGCGGGCACAGCTGCCAAAAGGCAACAGCGCTTGCCGCGGCCACGTTGAGTGAATCGACCCCATGCGCCATCGGAATACGCACGGCGCGGTCGCAGCCTGCAATGGTCTTGGCGCCCAAGCCAGCACCCTCGGTGCCCATAAAGATTGCCAGGCGGTCAATCTCCTGGAGCGCGGGATCGTCCAGCGACACCGAATCATCCGTCAACGCCATAGCGGCACACGAAAAGCCGGCATCGTGTAGCGCCGCCAGCCCATCATGCGGCCATACGCGCGCTTCGCTGCCAATGCGTGTCCAGGGCACCTGGAACACCGTGCCCATGCTCACGCGGGCCGAACGACGATACAGCGGATCACAACACGTAGGACTGACCAAAATGCCGTCGACGTTGAGCGCGGCCGCCGAGCGGAATATTGCGCCCACATTGGTATGGTCGACAATGCCCTCGAGCACGCACACGCGCACCGGGCGCTCCCCCGCCGCCTCGACGACGCCGCCCAAGAACTCATCAACCGGAATCTGTCGCGGGCGACGAAATGCCGCGAGCGCACCGCGCGTCACGTTAAAACCCGTCAGACGCTCCATAAGCTCCATCGAGGCAACGAACACGGGAACCGGACCCGCGCCCTCGCGTACCGCCAGGCGCTCAAACAGCGGCATCATCTGGTCGAGCCAGCGCTCGCCCAAAAGAAAGCTCGCCGGCTCGTATCCGGCGCGAACCGCACGTTCGATGACCTTGGCACTCTCGGCGATAAAAATGCCCTTCTGCGGCTCCAGCACGCAGCGCAGCTCACGCTCGGTCAGTCGCACGTAGGCATCAAGCCGCTCGTCCTCGAGCGAATCGATTCGCAGCACCTCAACGGCATCAGTCATAGCAGCCAGCCCGCACCTTTCTTTACAGCGCATCTATACCAAACGAGGCGACGCTAAGCGCCGCCCCATGCGTTCAAACAATCCGATGATACCGTTCACGCCGGACGATTTACGCCTCAACGCGACGATACGTTACGAACTCATAATCGACACCCTCGTCGCCCTCGCCCGAGGCAATCGTGGCAACACCGCCACGCCGCGCAATCTCCCACGCGGGATCGGCATCCAGATCGGGAAAATACGTATCCACGTCATGCACGCAATGGTTATGCGTAACCTCGGCCTCGGCGCAATACGGCAAAAACTGCCGATACACCTCGCCGCCACCGATCACCCACGCAACGGGCTCATCGGCTACCGCGGTGAGCGCTTCGTCGACGCTATGCACCACGTCGACGCCCTCGGCAGCAAAGTCCTCATCGCGCGTGAGCACGATATTACGACGGTTCTTGAGCGGACGCCCGCCGGGAAAACTCAGCAGCGTCTTGCGTCCCATAATGACCGGGCAGCCTTTGGTGCACGCCACAAAATGACGCATGTCGGCGCGATTAGACACGACCATGTCACCCTCGCACCCAATACCCCAGTCATCGCACACGGCGACAATGGCAGAAAGCTTACACGTCATGCGCGTCACCTACACCGCAATGGGGATGTTCTTGACCTGCGGGCCGTGCTCATAGCCCTCGACAATCAGGTCGTCGGTCGTAAACGCATAGAAGTCATGCACATCGGGGTTAAGCGTTACCTTAGGCGCGGCAAACTGCGGACGCTCGATAAGCTCGCGGACGATATCGACATGACGGTCGTAAATGTGGGCATCGGCAATCACATGCAGCAACTCGCCGGGAATCATATCGACCGACTGCGCGACCATCATCAGCAAAATGGCGTACTGGCACACATTCCAGTTGTTCGCAGCCAAAATGTCCTGGCTGCGCTGGTTGAGAATCATGTTGAGCGTCGGTTTATC
This sequence comes from Collinsella sp. AM13-34, assembly GCF_003473055.1. Lineage (NCBI taxonomy): Bacteria > Bacillati > Actinomycetota > Coriobacteriia > Coriobacteriales > Coriobacteriaceae > Collinsella > Collinsella sp. AM13-34. Next base: position 8,133 of record NZ_QRLE01000009.1, read on the forward strand.
ATCCTGCGGGCGCTGCGTCACGTTATACGTCACGCTGTAGGCGCACGGATACAGGTGCATCTCGGACAGGTCGCTAAACACGTAGGTATTCGTCATAATGCGGCGGCTGTACGGCGTGTTCTTGAGGTCGTACAGCACACGGTCCATCTGATCGAAGTCACCCTCGGCATAATGGCTCTTCTGCCCAATCTGATACCCGTAGGCCTTGCCGATGGAGCCGGTCTCGTCGGCCCACTCATCCCAAATATGGCTGTTGAGGTCATGCACGTTATTGGACTTCTTTTGATAGATCCATAGGATCTCATCCATGGCAGATTTGAGGGCCGTGCGACGCAGGGTAAGCGCCGGAAACTCCTCACGCAGGTCGTAGCGGGCCGTGACGCCAAAGTTTTTAATGGTATAGGCAGGGGTGCCGTCCTCCCACACCGGGCGGACCTTTTGGCCCTCGGTGGTGGTGCCATGGTCCAGAATATCGCGGCACATGGTTACAAACTGTTGATCAGCTTTGCTCATTGACCCTCCTGTCAGTCGCCTATAAGCGAGATTCATTGTAGCCCAGGCGCACGCGGCCCCACAGCCCAAACATAAGCCCTCGTTTTCTGACATATGCCAGAAATCCCTTGCGTAAATCTGCACGTTCGTTATTCTATTGTTGACATATGTCAGATAAGGAGTGCGTATGGCCGGAAGACGCGAGAAACTGCGTCGCGTTGGGATCATCCCCGAATATCGCGGTTTTACCCCCGATGGCCTGGCGAGCGGAGACGCCATCGACATGACGATTGACGAACTCGAGGTACTGCGCCTGTGCGACCTGGAAGGCCTTAACCAAGAGGCAGTCGCACAGCAGATGGGCATTGCCCGCGCCACGGTGGCGGCAATCTGCAGCCGCGCGCATCGCAAGGTGGCAAACGCGCTGGTCAACGGACGGGCGATCGTCATCGAAGGCGGTAACATCGCATACTCCCCCATCACCACGACAACGGCCGCATGGCCAGCAAAGGAGGTCGGCACCATGAGGGTGGCAACCACGTATGACAACGGCAACATCTTTATGCACTTTGGCCGCAGCGAGCAGTTCAAGATCTACGACATTCAGGACGGCAAAGTACTCAACGAGCAGGTCGTGGGCACCGGCGGCACCGGCCACGGCGCACTTGCGGGCCTGCTCGCCAACGGCGACGTGGACACGCTCATCTGCGGCGGCATCGGCGGAGGCGCTATCAACGCGCTTGCTCAAGCCGGCATCACGGTATACGCAGGTGCCCAGGGCAGCTGCGACGCTTGCGTCGAGGCCCTTATCGCCGGCACGCTCGCACAGAACGGCGAGGCCACGTGCAGCTGCCACAGCCACGACCACGAGCACACCCATGAGCATGGCGGGTCCTGCGGCTGCCACGGCCACCACGACCACGAAGGCCACGAGGGCTGCGGTTGCCACTAACGGCACGGCACCGCGAGCTCGGGGCGCGAAGCCGAACGCAACCCAACAATCAAAGCCAACAACAAAGGCTACCCGGTAGCATCCGAGTGGCCTTTGCCATATCAAGCTGGAATTACAGCTCTATTTCTTATTACGCATCTGCGCTTCCATCTGGCGCAGCAGCTCCATATCGGACTTGGGACCGCCCGTACCCAGGCCGCCCATGCCGCCCAGACCCATAGCGTCCAGCCCAGGGATATTGGGCATGCGCATCTTTTTGCCCTTCTTGCCCTTTTTGCCCTTCTTGCCGCCGGCCTGTGCCTGATTGGCCATCGTGCGCATGCGGCCCATCATCTTATTCATCTCGCCCCACTGCTTCATAAGGCTGTTGACCTCGGTGGGGGTTACGCCGGCGCCCTTGGCAATACGCGCGCGACGCTGACCGTTGATGATGGAGGGACGCAGGCGCTCCTCCTTGGTCATCGACATGATGATGGCCTCGTTCTTATCGAAGATGCCCTCGTCCAGGTTGCCGCCCATCTGGTTGAGTGCACGCTGACCACCGGGGAGCATGCCCAGGATACCCTTCATGCCGCCCATCTTTTTGACGGCTTTCATCTGGTCGAGCATGTCGTTCATGGTGAAGCCCTCGCGCAGCATACGCTCGGCAGCCTCGAGCTGCTCTGCATCGGCTGCCTCCTGGGCCTTCTCGATAATGCCGACAACATCGCCCATGCCCAAGATTCGCTTGGCCATGCGGTCGGGATAGAACGGCTCCAGCGAATCGGGTTTCTCGCCCATGCTCACGAACTTGATGGGCTTACCGGTCACCTGGCGCACGGAAAGTGCGCCGCCGCCACGGGCGTCGCCGTCGAGCTTGGAGATGATCACGCCGTCAAAGTCGGTGCGCTCGGCGAAGGTCGAGACGACGTTGACAATATCCTGGCCGGTCATGGCATCGACGACCATCAGCACCTGATCGGGCTTGACGGCCTTCTTGATGTCCACGGCCTCCTGCATCATCTGCTCGTCGATCTGCAAACGACCGGCGGTATCGACGATGACCACGTCACGCAGGTGGTCGACGGCCTCCTGAATGGCGCCCTTGGCGATGTCGACCGGGTGCGCACCGTCGCCTCGGAAGACCGGGACACCGATCTCTCCGCCGAGCGTGGCCAGCTGGTCGGCAGCGGCGGGACGGTAGACGTCGCACGCGGCGAGCAGCGGCGAGCGGCCCTGCTTCTTGAGCAGGTAGGCCAGCTTTACGGCCGCCGTGGTCTTACCGGAGCCCTGCAGGCCCACGAGCATGATGACATTAGGAATGCGATTGCTAAAAACGAGCTTACTCTCGGTGGAGCCGAGCATCTCGGTGAGCTCGTCGAGCACGATCTTGACGACGTTTTGCGCCGGCGACAGCGACTCCATGACCTCGGCGGTCATGCAGCGCTCCTTGGTCTTGGCAACGAACTCCTTGACGACCTTAAAGTTAACGTCGGCCTCGAGCAGCGCCATGCGAATGTCGCGCATGGCCGAAGTGATATCGGCCTCGGTCAGCTTACCCTTGCCGCGCAGGCGGTCAAATGTGTCGTTGAGGCGATCGCTCAGAGAATCAAACACTAGTCACTCCTTAATTGGACTCGCCCACCAGGGCGCGGCAGAAATCTTTTGCATTAAACTCCTGCAGGTCATCGACCTGCTCGCCGACGCCGATGCGCAGGATCGGGAGCTTGAGCTTCTCGGCCACGGCCATGGCGATACCGCCCTTAGCCGTGCCGTCGAGCTTAGTCATGATAATACCGTCCAGGCCCAGCGCCTCGTTAAACTCGAGCGCCTGGTTCAGACCGTTCTGACCAGTGGCGGCATCGATCACAAGCACGACCGAAACCGGCATGGGACCAGCGGCCATATTGGCGGCGCGCTTACGCGTCACGTTGACCACCTTGGCAAGCTCGCGCATGAGCTCGGCGCTCGTGTGCAGACGGCCGGCGGTATCGATGAGCACCAAGTCGCTGCCGCGCTTATCGGCCTCGTCGAGCACGTCATAGCACACGCTCGCCGGATCGGAGCCGCGGTCACGCTTGATGACGGGCACGCCGGCACGCTGGCCCCACACATCGAGCTGCTCGATGGCGGCGGCGCGGAAGGTGTCGGCCGAACCGATCACCACGTTCTTGCCGCGGGCGGCCATGGCGCTCGCAATCTTGCCGACCGTGGTGGTCTTGCCGGCACCGTTAATACCGACAAACAGTACGCAGCTCGGCGTATCGGAAAACGGATCGCGCTCAACAGGCACAAAATGGCCCTCGAGCTGCTCGGCCAGGGCGCGACGAAGCTGCGGGGCGGTCTTGAGGTTCTTCTTAGCGGCGGCGTCGCGCAGGTCATCGGAGACCTGAATGGCGACCTCGGCGCCCATGTCACCCATGACGAGGGTGTCCTCAAGGTCCTCCCAAAAATCCTCGTCGACCTCGCCGCCAAAGTAGAAGACCTCGTTAAGGGCCTCGCGGCTGCGCTCAAGTCCGCGCGAGAGTGCGTCAAAGAATCCCATTATGCATTCACGACCTTTCCGGTTTCGCGATCGAGTTTTTGCGAGACGACGCGACTGACGCCGTCGGCTTGCATCGAGACGCCGTAGAGGACGTCAGCATCCTCCATAGTACGGCGCTGATGCGAGATTACCAAGAGCTGCGTATCGGAACGCAGCACATCGAGGGCGCCGATGAGCTTGGACAGGTTGGCGTCGTCGAGCGCAGCCTCGACCTCGTCCAGCACATAGAACGGCACCGTGCGCGTACGGTATACGGCAAAGAGCAGGGCGAGCGCCGTCAGGCTCTTCTCGCCGCCCGACATGAGCATCATCTTAGTGATGCGCTTGCCGCGCGGTTGGGCCACGACCTCGATACCCGTCTCGGCCGGGTGCTCGGGGTCGGTCATCTCCAGATGAGCCTGGCCGCCCGGGAAGAGCATGGCGAAGATCTCGCGGAAGTTCGCATCAACCTTCTCAAACGTCACCAGGAACGCCTTGCGCATCTTGCGGTCGATGGCCACCGTGATCTTGGTGAGCGCCTTGCGCGCGCTCTCCAGATCGGCAAGTTGCTCCTCGATGTAATCGGCACGGCGCTTGAGCTGCTCGTACTCCTCCATGGCGACTTGGTTCACAGGGCCCAGGTTGTTGATCTGGCGCACGAGCTGGTTGAGCTCGCGCTCGGCGGCGTCGCGGTCGGTAGGCGCAGGAAGCATGAGCGCTTCCTCGAGTACCGTGGTGCCATCGGCGGTAATGGCCTTAATGGCGGCCTCTACCTGCACCTCGAGCTTGCCACGCGCGACCTTAAACTCGTTTTGCGTGGCGGCGGCGGTATCGACCCGCTCCTTAGCGCGGGCAACCTCTGCCTTGGCATCCTCGATGGTCTTCTTGAGCGAGGCCGAGTCCGCCTCCTCGAGTGAAGCCTGGTCACGCAGGCGCGCGGCCCAATCCGACGCGCGCTCCAGCAGGGCCGAATAGCGCTCGTGCATGGGGTCGACGCGCAGACGCAACAGCTCGAGTGAGCGCGAGGCCTGGCGTGTTCCGCGGATACGACGGTCGATGCCCTCAAGACGATGCTCCAGGTCGGGCACGCGGCCCTTCAGCGAACGCAGGCGTTCGCTCGTCTGGGCTAGGCGAACCTTGGCGTCGGCGAGCTTGCCGGCAGCCTCGGAATCGTCACGGCGAACGCGGTCGAGTTCGTCGTTGGCCTCGGCAATCTGCAAGCCCAGATCGCTTGCCTGCGCGCGGGCCTCGTCACGCGAACGGGTGAGCTCGTCAACGCGCGGGCGCGCAGCGCGAACGGCTTCGGAGGCCTGCTCGCGGCGCTTGGAGATGCGCACGCGCTCGACCTCGGCATTGTTGGCGCTTTGCTCCAAGCGGCCGATCTCGGAGAGCAGCGAGCGGCGCTCACCCTCAAGACGGGCGATCTCGCCGGCGGCATCGCCCTCGGCGGCACGCGCTTCCTCAACGGCCGCATTGGCCTCGACGACCTGATCCGACACATGCTCAAACACGGCAGCTAGATCGGGCTCCAGGCCGTCCAGCTCGCGAATGCGACGCTTGCGCTCCAGAGCACCCGAAGCCTCGCCGGCATCAAGCCCCACACGAACCAGGCCGCCGCAGGCGACGCGGGCGCCATCGGGGGTCACGTAAGTCACGCCGTCAACGACCGGCGCCGACAGCGCAGCAGCGAGATCATCCACTACGTAATATCCGCCGAGCAGCGCCTCGACGACGGGTCCGTAGCCTGCGCGCACGGACAGACGATCAACCAGACGGGTACCGGCAGCGCCCTCAGCGGCGGTAGAGCCGCTCACGCCGCGCGCCACCAGCAGCGCCTCGCCCGAGGCCATCTTCTGGTCCAGAGCAGCACGACCGGCACGCTCGAGTGCGGCAGCGTTATCGAACAACAGGGCATCGATATCGCCGGCGAGCAATTGCTCAACCAGGCCCTCAAGCTCGCGCGGGACCTCGAGCACGTCGCCCAGACGACCCGAGACATCGTCGCCCAGCGCACCCACCAGGCGGCTCACGAGCGGCGAGCTGTCGGCCATGCGGGCATCGAGTTTCTTTTGACTGGCAAGCTCCGAGCGCACCTCGGACAGTTTGTTGCGCGCCTCGCTCTCGCGGGCACGCAGGTCCTTAAGGGCTGCACGGGCGACCTCGGTAGCCTCGCGAGCATCAATCTGGGCTTGACGGGCCTGATCAAGTGCACTGTCGAGCTCCTCGGCGCGGTCGCGACGGCTCTCGAGTGAGGCCGTGACTTCCTCGAGATGCTCGTCGATCTGCTCCAGGCGTGAGGCGTACATGTTGTCCTCGACCTCGGCGTTGCTCAGCGAGTCCTTCACCTTGGCGAGTTCGAGCGCCGCGTTATCGGCCACACGCTGCACATCGCGTTGCTCACGCGTAATCTGCGAAATCTGATTGTCGAGCGCAACGCGACGCTCGTGGAGCTCGGCGGCGGCAGGTCCGGCGGCGTCAACGTCCTCCTGGGCCTGCATGTGCGCGCCGGTCACTTCCTCAAGCTGCGCACGTGCATCCTCGAGCTCCTCTACCACGCGACGACGCTGATGCTCGGAGCTCGAAATCTGCCCGCGCATGTCGGACAGGCGCGACACCATGTTGTGGCCCTTTTCCTCGAGCAGACGCATATCGGAGTTAATGCGACCGACCACATCTTGCATATGGCGGCGCTGCTCGCCCAGATCGCCCACAAACAGGCCCTTTTCCTCGAGCATGACCTGGAGCTTCTCGAGCTCGCGCTCCTTTTCGCCCAAGCGGTACTGCGCAAGCTCCAGCTCGGCGGCACCTTCCTTGGAGCGGCTCTCCAAGTCGTTCCACTGCGACTGCAGCGAACGCAGCTCGTCGACGGCCAGCATCTGCGTAAGCTCGTTCGCGCGCGAGGACAGCTCTTTGTACTTGCGCGCACGATCGACCTGACGCTCCAGCGGTCGCAGCTGACGGGCAATTTCCTTATTGATGTCGCGGGCACGCGTCAGGTGCTCGTCCATCGACTTAATCTTTTTGAGCGCACGCTCCTTGCGGCGCTTGTGCTTGGAGATGCCGGCGGCCTCCTCGATGAGGGCGCGGCGCTCCTCGGGGCGGCTCTGCAAAATGGCGTCGAGCTTGCCCTGGCTGATGATGGAATGCGTATCCTTGCCCAAGCCCGAATCGTGCAGGATGTCCTGAATGTCCATCAGGCGGCACGGACTCGAGTTGATGAGGTACTCGCTTTCGCCCGAGCGATACATACGACGGGTGATGGCGACCTCGTCAAAGTCGACGGGCAGCATATGGTCCGAGTTATCGAGCACCAGCGTGACCTCGGCGACACCCACCGGCTTGCGCGCTGACGAGCCCGAGAAGATGACATCCTCCATGGCCTGGCCGCGCAGCTGCTTGGCGCTCTGCTCGCCCAGGACCCACAGAATCGAGTCAGAGATGTTCGATTTTCCCGAGCCGTTGGGACCGACGATGACGGTCAGGCCCGGCTCAAACGTCATATGGGCGCGGTCGGCAAACGACTTGAACCCTTTGAGCGTGAGGGACTTGAGATACACGGTTCCTCGCTTAAACAGGCTTCTTGTTGAGAATCACGCCGTTGGTGGTGTAGCCCATGCGGTCAAGTGCCTCGAGTGCAGCGGCTCCCTCGGCTTCCTTCTTTGAGGAGCCGGAGCCGCGGCCCTGGCGAATACCGTCGATGAGCACCACAGCGGTAAAGGTGGGCGCATGCGCGGGGCCCTCGGAGCCGACCAGCTTATACGCGGGAGGCTCATGGCCGTCTGCCTGCACGCACTCCTGCAAGAACGACTTGGGGTTCGCAGGGTGCTCGGCACGCTCGGAAGCCAGGTGCGGTTTGAGCGTACGGTGGATAAACTCCGCCGCGGCATCCCAGCCGGCATCCAGATACAGCGCGCCCACGAGCGACTCATAGACGTTCTCGAGCGCCGAGTGCAGACCGCGCGCGCCGGTACCGGTCTCGGAGGCACCAAAGATGATGATGTCGTCGATACCCAGCTCATGCGACACCTCGGATAGCGTGGCGCCAGAGACAAGCGACACCTTAAGGCGCGTAAGCTTGCCCTCGTCAAACTCGGGATAGGACTCAAAGAGCGAACGGGCCACCACGGCGCCCAAAATGGAATCGCCCAAAAACTCCAGGCGCTCGTAGCTTGCCGAGACTGGCTGGCCTTCGACGGCCGAAGGATGCGTAAGAGCCGCGCGCAGCAGCACCTTGTCATTGAACTCGTGGCCCAGAATCTCCTGTGCGCGCGTAAGTCGTTCGGATAAAGCCAAGACCTAGGCCTCCCTGGCGTTTTCGATCGCGTCGACGGCGTCGGCGACAGAGTTGAGCGAGAGCAGAGTCTCGTCATCGATCTCGAGGTTGAACTCGTCCTCGATAGCCGTAACCAGCTGCAGGCGCTCGAGCGAGTTGGCATCGAGATCGTCAAAGGTGGTCTCATCGCTAATTTCGGCAACATCGACGCCCAGAACGTCAGCAGCGACCTCGGCGATCTTGTCGAAGATTTCGGAGCGGTCCATAGCGCTTCCTCTCATAGTGCATGAATACCAAAAGAATGGTACCGCCCGGGCGGTACCAAGACACGGTTCTGATTCTACCCCACGAAGCAGGCCGCGAGGCACATAACAGCGCTCTAACTCGCTCTTACAAAACGATGCCGTCCATGGAGTTGGCGACGTTCTCGACCAGCCCCGCGCGCACGGCTTCGGCCGCCGCGAGCGTACCGTTTTTAACAGCCTCGACCGAGGTGGCGCCATGACCGATTAGGACCACGCCACGCAGGCCCAAAAGAATCGCGCCGCCCTTGGCATCACCAGAGAGCTTGGCCTTAATCCCGCGCATCTGCTTTTTGATGAGCAGCGCGGCGATCTTGGTGCCGAGCGAGGCCATAAAGGCGCCCTTGAGCTCCTGCAGCAAAAACTTGGCAGCGCCCTCGGTGGCCTTGAGCGCAATATTGCCCGACATGCCGTCGGCGACCACGACGTCAAAATTGCCCGACGTAAGATCGGTGCCTTCGCAGTTACCCACAAAGCCGGGAACGGCGGCTTTCATGGCCGGGAAGCAGGCCTTGGTAAAGTTGGAGCCCTTCTCGTCCTCGGTGCCATTGGCAAGCAAGCCCACGCGAGGATGCTCGATGCCCAGGACAACGCGGGCATAAGCGCTACCCATCTGGGCAAAACGCACCATGTCGTCCACCTCGACATCGGGGTTGGCGCCCATGTCGCACAGCACCGTCAGGCCGCCGGCACGATTGGGCAGCGCATTGGTCAAACAGGGGCGCACCGGCTGCTTCTTGCCTTCGGCCATATATCTAAACGGTGTGACGTAGGCGGTCGCGGCAGCGGTCATGGCGCCGGTGGAGCCGGCGGAGAAAAACGCGTCCGCGTTGCCCTTTTTGATGGCGCGGCAGGCAAGCACGATCGAGGACTTGCGCTTGGTCATCACGGCGCGAATGGGATCGTCATCCATGGCGATAATGTCAGGGGCTTCCAGAGCCTCCACACGTGCATAGGCCGCGGCAAAGGGATTGACGATTTCGGCGGGACCGACTGCCAGGACCTCGATATCGGGATCGGCGGCAAGTGCAGCCTCGATACCATCGAGAACAACCTGAGGTTTCTCGTCTCCGCCCACAACGTCTACACAAACGCGAACGTTACTCATATACATACTCCTTATACAAAAATGGCCGACTCATTGAGCCGGCCATTGTGGTTCCATTTGGAACGGCATCGCATCCAGAGTATACCGTTACTCGGTAACGATAACCTCGCGGTCCTTGTAGAAACCGCAGCTGGGGCACACGTGGTGCGGAAGCTTGACAGCGCCGCAACGGGGGCACGTGGACTGAGCCGCAGCCGAGATCTTCATGTTGGCGGAACGACGGGTGTGAGTGCGGATACGACCCTGCTTTTGTTTAGGTACGGGCATAGTGACCTTCCTTATGAACTATCCAGTGTGGCGATTACGCGCAAGTAGCGATACTACCACAGTTTTACTCATCGAGCTTGAGATTCTTCAATGCTGCAAATGGATTTTCCGTGGCAGCGGCCCATTCTGCCTCTGCCTGGGCGGCGCAATCGCATTGCTCGACGTTGAGATTGCAACCGCAAGTGGGGCACAGGCCGCGGCAATCGGGCTTGCACAGAACGACAAACGGCGTGTCCATGACGACCGCGTCGTTGATGGGCTCACCCAGATCGACGATGCGGTCCTCACCCAGGAGCTCGTAGCTGTCCTCGTAGGCCTCGGGATCCTCGGGCTCCTCAAAGAGGTAGAACTCCTCGATCTCGCCGGCGATATCAAACGAGGCAGGCTCCAGGCAACGGTCGCACTCGCCGGTGGCGTGCGCGCGGACCATGCCCGTGAGCAAGACACCGGTACCGGCATTGGTAAAGACAACGTCGTAGTCGATGCCGTCCTGTAGCTGGTACTCCTTCTCGCCCACCGTGTAGGTGGCAACATCGACCTTGCCGGTCAGCGGATACGAATCACCAGGAAACTCGAGCCGCTCAGAAAGATCGACGGTAACGCTCGGGAACTCAGCCATTACCACTGACCATTCTGTTGGGCGGCACCCTCGTTGAGCTGCTGACGGCAACGGGTAACGGTGCCGGTCAGGCTCTTGAGGTTCTCCTCCAGGTGCGTAAAGACCTGCTCTGCGTAGTCCTCGGCAGCATAACGCGTCTCGCGCTCGTACTGCTGGGCACGATCGCGGATGTCGTCGGCCTGCTGCTGTGCCAAGCGGACGATCTCCTGCTCACCGGCAATGGTGAGGGCCTGCTGCTGAGCGTCGGCGATGATGGAATCGGCCTGAGCGGCGGCGGAAGCCATAAGCTCCTCGCGCTCCTTAAGGATACGGCGGGACTTCTGCCACTCCTCGGGATAGCTCATGCGGATCTCGTCGAGGATGTTGAAGAACACGTCGGCGTCGATGACCTTGAACTGAGCGTTCTTGCCGAAAGGCGGCTTGGCTTCCTCGATCAGCCCTTCGAGCTCATCGACCAAGCTGACGATCCTATCGCCAGGAAAATTCTCGCCCGGCATCCGGTCTCCTTTCATAGGTAACATATCATCGTGCTAGTTTACCACATGCCACCAGGCAATAAAAAACGTCACGAAAAGCGGTGTCTGAGCGCTTCGACCACGTTGGGCGGGACAAACGTCGATACATCGCTGCCGAGCGAGGCGATCTGGCGAACGACCGAACTCGAGATATAGCCGTACTGCGGCGCACTCATGACAAAGATGGACTCCAGCTCGTTATCCAAGCGATAGTTGAGGTCTGCCTGCTGCAGCTCGTACTCAAAGTCGGTCATGGCGCGCAGGCCCTTGACCACGGCCCCCGCCCCCTGCTCGCGAGCGAAGTCGACCAAGAGGCCGGTAAAGGGCAGGACATCGACGCCGTCGATATCACCGAGCGCCTCGCGAGCCAGCGCCACGCGCTCATCCAGCATAAACGTGGTGCCCACACCGTTTTTACCCTGCGACTCGGCGACAGCGACGATCACGCTGGGAAAGATACGGCGGGCGCGGCGGATGACGTCGATATGGCCAAACGTGATGGGATCGAAGGTGCCCGGGACGATCACGCGGTAGATGGTGTCACTCATGGGCGTTCTCCTGAAAAGTCGTGCCGTCGCTGCCATCGGCATCGGCGACGGTATCGTCATCCTCGCCCTCGCCGACCCAACGGAGCAGGTCGACCGAGGTGATGCCATAGCGTTTCTCACGCACGGTTACAAAGCCGGCAGGATGTGCGCCCACGTCGGCGGCAGCATGCTCAAACAGGGCATAAGCGCCAGGTGCAAGCAGACCCTGCTGAGCCAGGTTCTGCAGCAGTATCTCGACCGGCTCGGCACCAAAAGCATAGGGCGGGTCGAGCAGGACCAGATCAAAGGGGCCGCCCGGCACACGACCGCGCGAGGCGCTCGCCAGCATGTCGCCCGTTACCACGCGCCAACGCGCGCGATCGCGGCAGAGCGACTCGATATTCTTGGTAATGAGCCGCGCGGCATTCCGATCGATCTCGAACGTCGTGAGCGAGCGGACGCCACGTGAGAGCATCTCTAACCCTAAGGCGCCGGAGCCGCCAAAGGCGTCCAGCACGCGGACCTCGTCCAGATCGAAGTCAAATGCCGACATGACCATAGATGCGCATGCCTCGCGCACACGATCGGTCGTGGGGCGGGTGACATCGCGACCACGGGGCTCCTCGATCTTACGACCGCGCCATTCGCCGCCGATGATTCTCATCCTCCGCTGACCTCCTTAAAAATGTGTCGATATCGCATGGCGACCGCATCGCGCAGGGGGCGCGTCGCCACGGAGTCAAGGTTGCAAGCATACCGCAAGAGCTCGACCGCGTCCAAATGGGCCCACTCGATCAGCTCCTCGTCGGCATCCAGGTCGACAAAGCGCAGAGTCACACCGCCATGCTGGCGGTACCCCAGGATTTCGCCCTCGTGGCGCAGACGAAGGTCCATCTGGGCGAGCGTAAAGCCGTCCGAGGTCTTTTCGAGCGACTGGAGACGGTCTTGCGCCGCCGAAGCGCCGCCGTTGCCCTTGGAGTGCGTCATGACCAGGCAGGTGCCCGACACGCTGCCGCGGCCCACGCGGCCGCGCAGCTGGTGCAGGGCCGCCAAGCCAAAGCGCTCACCGTTCTCGATGACCATGACGGTGGCGTTGGGCACGTCGACGCCCACCTCGACCACCGTGGTCGAAACGAGCACGTCGATCTCGCCGCGCTTGAAGGCGTCGATCACGCGATCCTTCTCCCCCGCCGGCATGCGGCCGTGAAGACGCTCGATGGTAAGCCCCGGCAACGACAGGCGTAGGCGGTCGAGCTCGGTTGCCGTATCGTGCAGCGGCACGGGCACGGTTACGCGACCCTCGTCGTCACGGACGATACCGGGCACATCCTCAAGCTCATCGACCGAGTCGCTCGGCTCCACGAGCGGGCAAATCACGTAGGCCTGCTGACCCTTTTCATGCGCCTCGCGGATGGCGCCATAGGCAAGGTCGCGGCTCGACTCGGTAAGCACGCGTGTCGTCACGCCAGCGCCAGGGACGGGCCGATGGCGGATGATGCTCGTGTCCAGATCGCCGTAGACCGAAAGCGCCAGCGTACGTGGGATGGGCGTTGCCGTCATAACGAGCAGATCGGCACCAGGGCCCTTCGCACGCAGGGCGTTGCGTTGGCCGACGCCAAACCGGTGCTGCTCATCGATGACCACGAGCGACAGATGCTTAAACGCCACGTTATCCGAAAGCACCGCGTGGGTGCCAAAGAGGACATCGAGCTCGCCCGATTCCAGCTGGGCATGGATCCGCTCACGCTCGGCCGCCGGCGTGGCGCCCGTCAGGAGCGCCCAGGTCATGCCAGCCTGCAAGAGCAAGGGGCCGGTCTTATCGGCATATTGACGCGCCAGCACGCCCGTGGGCGCCATAACGCAGGCCTGCGTGCCGCTATCGGCAGCCACAGCCAGCGCGCAGGCGGCAACGGCGGTCTTACCGGTACCGACATCGCCCAGCAGCAGGCGGTTCATCACACGCCCGCCATCGCACATATCGCGCAGGATATCTTGGAACGCGGCCTCCTGCTCGTCGCTCAGCGAAAACGGCAGGGCCTGCTTAAGCGCGGCCAGGTGCTCGCCCGCGGCGTGGGCATAGGGCACCACATCGACCAGGCCGCCGTCGTTGCGCAGGCGCAGCGCCAGCTGCAGGTAGAGGCACTCCTCGTAGGCAAGCCGTGCGCGCGCGATATCGCGCTCAGCCATGCTCGAAGGAAAGTGGATCGATCGAAGCGCACGAGCATCGCTCATCAGGCGACGTTTAACGCGCAAGCGTGCGGGAATCGGGTCGAAGGGATTGCCGACGACCTCGAGCGCGCCACTTACGATGCGGCGCATCCATGCCTGGCTCACGCCGTCACTCACATAATGGACCGGCAAAATGGTGCCCGCAGCACGCCCGTCATCAAGCTTTTCAAAGTGCGGCGAGGCCATCTGCTTAAAACCGTAGGCAAACTCGACCTTGCCCATCACGGCCAGGCGGTCGCCCTGCTTAAGCTGCTGGGCAATCCAAGGCTGACGGAAAAAGGCGACCTGCAGCACGCCCGTCTCGTCAACGAGTGAGACCTCGGTCACCTGCATGCGCGGACGCGGCTTCTTTTGAACGATACGGTCGACCGTGGCGATGATGGTGCACACGGTACCGATGGGCGCCATCTCGATGGACCAGGAGCGCGTAAAGTCCAGGTATCGATGAGGGATATGGAGAAGGAGGTCCCCCACCGTCCGAATTCCCAGACGGCGAAGGGCCTCCTCACGTTTACCCGAAACATATTTGAGTCGCGCGATATCCTCGTCGAGCGCATTGCTCTGGGCAAAGCGATCCGAGACGCGCGGCACGGAGCAGAGCTCGGACATGGGCAGATGCCTACTCGATCGAGAAGATCACGGGATAGAGCGGCTGCTCGCCACGATGGGCGTCGATCTCCAGGTCGGGCTGAGCCTCCTCGATAGCGTCGACGATCTCCTGGAAGGCTTCATCGGACAGCTCCTCGCCGGCCAGAATCGTCAGCGCGTCGCCCTCCTCTTCCTCCTGCATGCGGTTGATGCAATCGAGCGTGACCTGCTTCACGTCGGAGCCGACCACATCGATGGAGCCGGCAATGATGCCCATGACGTCACCGGAGTGAATTGGCGAACCGTCGGAGGCGCTGGAGTCGCGCACGGCGCGGGTGACCTCGCCATCGCGGACCTCGCTGATGGCGTCGACCATAGCGGCGACGGCATCCTCGAGCTCGGAATCGGGCAGGACCGCGAACAGCGCGGAGAAGGCCTGCGGAACGGTCTTGGTGGGAACGACGGCGACCTTCTTGTCGGTGCAGGCTGAGGCAGCGGCCTCAGCGGCCATGCGGATGTTGCCGTTGTTGGGCAGGATGATGACCGAGGTCGCGTTGACCTGGTCAACAGCGCCCAGCAGGTCTGCAGTCGAGGGGTTCATGGTCTGACCACCCGACACGATCACGTCGACGCCGAGGGACTTGAGGATGTCTGCCTCGCCGGAACCGGCGGCAACGGCGACAAAGCCCAGCGCCTTGGCGGGCTCGGCGGCCTTTTCCTGGTCCTCATGAATCTTGGCGGTACGGTCGTGGGCCTCCATCTCCATGTTGTGGATAAAGACCTCGTAGATCTGACCAAGCTGCAGCATGTGCTCGAGCACCAGGTTGGGGGTGTTGGAGTGCACGTGGATCTTGTAATCGGGGTAGGCGCCCACGAGTAGCTCACAGTCGCCCATGGAACCCAGGAACTTAAGGCACTCATCCTCGTCAAACGGGGCGTCGGCCTTAAAGAGGAACTCGTTGCAGTAGCGGAACTCCGAGCCCTCCCAATCGTCGTTGGCCTCGATCTCAACGCGGCCAAGAGCGGCATCGCGTGCAGAGCCAGCGGAATCGAACGTAGCGGAGAAATCCTCGACAACGGTGCTGCGACCAAGTGCTGCAGCCACAAAGTTCTCCAGGAAGATGGCAAAGCCGAAGGCGCCGGAGTCGACCACGCCGTTCTCTTTGAGGACGGGCAGCAGGTCGGGCGTGCGTGCGACGGACTGGTAGGCCTCGACGACGATAGCGTCGAGCGCATCCTCGGCCGAGAACTTCTTCTTTTCGCACTCGTCGGCCTTGGTCGAGACATCGCGCAGCACCGTGAGGATCGTGCCCTCGATGGGCTTGCGGACGGCCTGGAAGGCCACCTTGACGGCACGACGGAAGGCGAAGGCGATGTTGGCGGACGTAATGGGCTCGTCGGCGGAGACAAGGCCCTCGGCCACGCCGCGCAGGATCTGCGAGGTAATGACGCCGGAGTTACCGCGGGCGCCCATCAGGGAGCCGTGGGTGATGGCGCCGGCAATGGCCTCCATGTCGGCATCGGCGGGAAGGGCGGAGAGCTCCTTGGTCACCGAGGCGAGCGTGAGCGACATGTTGGTGCCGGTGTCGCCGTCGGGCACGGGGAAGACGTTGAGCTTGTTGATCTCCTCGGCCTTGTCGGAAACGGCAGCCGCAGCGATCGGAAAACAGGTGCGAATGGTCTTTGCAATCATGGGTATTTGAATCTCCGTTTTCGGATGCTAGTTCAGACGGCTCTTGAGCGCGTCGATATGGATGCCGATCTTAAGGCTGGCGGGATCGATCTGGGCGATCTCCTGCAGGGTGAAGGCAACGGAGCTCGAAAGATTGTGGCAGACGGACTTCATGTTGACGCCGTTCTCGAGCACGACGTGAAGATCGACCGTAAGGCCGTTCTCGTCGGCGGAGACAAGCACGCCCTTGCGGAGGCGCTGGCCGGCAAGCAGGCGCACGCTCTCGGCGCCCTGGAGCTGCTCAGCCATTCCGACAACGCCGTAGCACGTCATCGCGGCATAACCGGCAATATCGGCAATAACGTCGTTCGAGACGCTCAGGCTGCCGTTAATGGTCTCAGACACAAGAATCTCCTTATCTGGTGCTCGCGGCACCATGTCGTGGGAGCAATCATTGCAATATTCTACAACGACCGCGCCATGTTGAGGTGGTGGGTCGCGGGATTACATCCTCGACACGAAATGTTGATATGGCAACGTTCGAGTCAAGTGGTCGCGGCATGAAAAAACCCGCCGCATAAGCGACGGGTTCTACAACCTGGCTCCCCGGGTAGGACTCGAACCTACAACAGCGCGGTTAACAGCCGCGTGCTCTACCATTGAGCTACCGAGGAATTAAAAAGCCCAGCGGAATGGGCTGAGAAATTCTGGCTCCCCGGGTAGGACTCGAACCTACAACAGCGCGGTTAACAGCCGCGTGCTCTACCATTGAGCTACCGAGGAATAGGTGCGTGCTCTCAAGCAACGAAGTTTATTATACGGACGAATCGGCACAGGGCAAGAACTTTTTTGAGAAATTTTCTCGCCTTGATCCCTTGGGGACGGCCTAACTGCCGGCACCGGCAACGGAAACGCCGATGTTTTGACAATGCCAGCGAGCGGGCACCAGAGCGAACAAATTGGCATGAAAAGAGGACGGCATAGACCTTCTGGTCATGCCGTCCTCTTTGAATGACAAGTTGTCGCTCTGGTGTCCGCGCAGCGTCGGCCAGTTACGGCGTTTGGTAAAACGCCGTAACCCTAAGACTCGATATAGTCTTTGAGCTTGCTGCTGCGGCTGGGGTGGCGGAGCTTGGCCAAAGTCTTGGACTCGATCTGGCGGATACGCTCGCGCGTGACGCCAAACTCGCGACCGACCTCCTCGAGCGTGCGGGGATGCCCGTCGACAAGGCCAAAGCGCAGCTCGATAACCTTGCGCTCACGATCGGCAAGCGAGTCGAGCACCTGGGTGAGCTGCTCCTGCAGCATGGAGAAGCTGGCAGCATCGGGCGGAACGATAGCCTGGGAGTCCTCGATGAAGTCGCCCAGCTGGGAATCCTCTTCCTCGCCGATGGGGGTCTCGAGCGACACTGGCTCCTGCGAGATCTTCTGGATCTCGCGGACGCGGTCGGCGCTCATGTCCATCTCGGCACCGATCTCCTCGGGGGTCGGGTCGCGGCCCAGGTCCTGAAGGAGCTGGCGCTGCACGCGGACAAGCTTGTTGATGGTCTCGACCATGTGCACGGGAATACGGATGGTACGGGCCTGGTCGGCGATAGCGCGCGTGATGGCCTGACGGATCCACCACGTGGCATACGTGGAGAACTTGAAGCCCTTCTGGTAGTCGAACTTCTCGACGGCGCGGATCAGACCGAGGTTGCCCTCCTGGATCAGGTCCAGGAAAAGCATACCGCGGCCGACGTAGCGCTTGGCGATGGAGACTACCAGACGCAGGTTGGCGCTGATGAGTGCCTGCTTGGCTTCGAGGCCCACGTTCTCAATGCGCGTAAGACGACGCATCTCGGCACGCGTGAGCTCGAGCTCGCCGGCATCGGCAGCCTCGAGCTTCTCGGTGGCCTCGAGACCGGCCTCGATCTTCATGGCCAAATCGACCTCTTCGGAGGCGGTCAGCAGGTCGACCTTGCCGATCTCCTTGAGGTACATACGAACCGGATCGCCGGTCAGCATCACCGTGGAGGCATCGATGCCACGCACGCGGGAGCGTGAACGGGACGTGCGCACGGTGCGCTTCTTCTTGCTCTTGGAAGAACCCATCTCGGCGTCGGCCTGACGGGCCATCTTGAGCTCGTGATCGTCGAGCGAGCCGGAATCGTGCTCGTCGTCGTCATCGAAATCGTCAGTATCGGTATCGTTATCGTCATCGTCGACGTCCATGGGGGCGTCGTCGTTTCCGCTCGCGGAGATAATCTGGATGCCGCTGTTGCGCAGCGCGGAATACACCGCGGTGAGCTGCTCGTCAGAAACATCGATATCCTTCAGGGCGACCTGAATCTCGTCCTCGGTTACCGAAGTCCTGTTTGAGCCGTTGCCCATGAGCTTTGCAACGTAGGATTCCAGCCCAGTACCCGTGCTCTCAGTCTTTTTTGGCACAGATTCTCCCTTCATAGTCCACAGGACTCAATACTTTAGCACACACATTGACGTCTATACCCAAAAAGAGGACTGGATATAGGCGAGAATACGCTGGTTGACCACAACATCTAGGCCTGTTCGGTGCCTGCGGCCTCCAGGCCGATCAAACGAAACGGGTCCGCCACGCCGCCGATCGACTTTTGCAGTTCGCGCTGACGCCGCGAGTCCTGCGCGGCCTGCACGGTCAGCGCACGACGGGCCTCATCATCGAGCGAACGGTCCTGGCGCAGCTTGGCCTGTGCGGCACGCATGCGGCGCTTGATGGTGTAGAGCTCAAGCGTATCGAGCATAAACACGATGTTCGTCTCGGTGGGGTGCTTGCTCGTCGCCGAGATGCGCCCGGCACTCACAAGCGTTGCCGCCTCGGGACACACCGAGCGTGCCGCATCCATGCAGGCTGCAGGATCGGTTCCCGGTGGCGTTGCCAGCACGGCCCATGCGATGGACTCGTGACGTGGGTCAACCCACTCGATGGAGCAGATGCGGTCGGCATACGTGCGGAACAGGTCGGGGTAGCTCGTGAGCATGGTCAGCAGCTCACGCTCCCCCGCCAAGGACTTGCGCTCTAGATCTGTCAAAACCATAGGGGCCGAGGCGTCTGTCGGGGCACCGGCGGGCGTAGAGCCCATACCGTCAGGCACATCGATCGGCGGCAGGTCGTCGACGACCTCGACCGGCGCGGCACCGTAGGCATCGAGTGGGACGTAGTCGTACGGCTCTTCTTCGACCGGCGCGGACACCGGCGGCGTCGCGCCCGACGCCCAAGCACCACGAGATGTTCCCTGCGAACCAGACGACCGACCGCCCGCGCTACCGGACCGCTCAGTCTGTGCCCGCTGGCGCTCATAGTTCTGCTCACGACGTCGTTCCGCATCCTCGCGCTTGGCGACATCGCGAAACACACGGCCCGAGCTCGCACGCACCGTCTCCAGATCCAAACCCAGCAGATCGGCAATCTGGATAAAGTACGTATCGATCATATAGCTATCGCGCAGCGGATAGATAAGCGTCAGCGCATCCTCGAGCGCCTTGGCGCGACCGCCCGGCGTGGTGATGTCGCTCGACTCCTGCAGCGAACGGTACACGAAATCCATGAGCGGCTCGGCGACGTCAATTCGTTTCTGCAGCTCCTCTCCGCCGTGCGCCGTGATGAACTCCATGGGATCGTTGCCGTCGGGCAGCACCACGCAGCGCAGGTCCATCGAATCCTGCTCGATAAACTGAATCGCGCGACGGGCGGCCTTCTGGCCCGCGGCATCGCCGTCGAACATATACACGATGCGCTTGGCAAAGCGGGTGAGCGTCTTGACGTGATGTTCCGTGAGCGCGGTGCCCAGCGTAGCGACAACGTTTTTAATCCCCGCCTCCCAACAGGCGATGCAGTCGGTATAGCCCTCTACCACGATGGCGGTATCCTGCGCGACGATAAACTCCTTGGCCCAATTAAAGCCGTAGAGGTTTCGCTTTTTATGAAACACGCTCGTCTCGGCGGTGTTGAGATACTTGGGTTGGCCGTCACCCATGATGCGCCCGCCAAAGGCAATGTTGTGACCCTGCTCGTCAAAGATGGGGAACATCACGCGGTCGTAGAAGCGGTCGGCAAGCTGCCCGCGCCCGCGGCTCACGGCAACGTTGGCGTCGATCATCTCCTGCGGGGTAAAACCCGCCTGGGACAGGTGTGACACCAGCGCGTTACGGCCCGGTGCAAAGCCCAGACAGTAGCGGCGGCAGACATCGCCACCCATGCCGCGGCTGGCAAAGTACTCGCGCGGACGGCCGTCCTTACCGCGCATAAGCATGGTGTGGTAGAACTGGGCCGTCTCGGCGCACAGATCGTAGATGCGGGCACGCTTGGTGCCGCGCTCGCGGCGATCTCCGGTGTCATGCAGCTCAATACCCGCGCGATCGGCCAAATAACGGATTGACTCGGGAAAGCTCAGGTTCTCGCGCTTCATGATATAGGTGAAGACATCGCCACCCTCA
Organism: Collinsella sp. AM13-34; assembly: GCF_003473055.1. NCBI lineage: Bacteria > Bacillati > Actinomycetota > Coriobacteriia > Coriobacteriales > Coriobacteriaceae > Collinsella > Collinsella sp. AM13-34. The sequence continues at coordinate 28,635 of NZ_QRLE01000009.1, forward strand.
CCGCAGCCAAAGCAATGCCACACCTGCGTGGCAGGGATAATGTGGAAGGACGGCGTCTTTTCGCCGTGAAAAGGGCAGCAGCCCCAAAACTCATGGCCGCGGGGCTTGAGCTCAACCGTTTCCTGCACGATGGCAACTAGGTCGGACCCAGCGCGGACCTGGTCTTTTTCCTCATCGCTAATCACGAATGCTCACCCCCTGCTCACCCAAGTTATGACGGATATCATCGATATTGCCCTCGACGGTCGCGATCAACTCGTCCAGGGAATCGAACACGCGTGACGGACGCAGCCAGCGCGTAAACGCCAGCGAAACGGAAGCGCCGTACAGGTCGCCCGTATAACCAATTAAGTTGGCCTCGAGATGCGCAGATGCCGCATCGTCGGCATACGTTGGCGGCAGGCCGACGTTGACAGCAGCGGGCCACACGGTGTCATCAACCAGCACCAGACCCTCATACACGCCGTCGGCAGGCACCTGAATACCATCGGGAACTTGTAGGTTTGCCGTGGGAAAGCCCATGCCAGAACCCTCGTGACGGCCGCGAATAACACCGCCACGCACCATATACGGTCGGCCGAGTAACTCAGCAGCCAGCTCCACATGGCCCTGTCCAAGCTCATGACGGATACGGGTGGCGCAAATGGCCTCACCGCCCTCGCAAAGCAAGTCGTGACCATACACGTCAACGCCGTGTTCGGCACCCCAGGCGCGCATCTCGGCAACACCAGATGCACCACCGCGACCCAGCCTAAAGTCGCTACCAACGCGAATCGAGCGAATGTCGACCAGACGCGACACCAGCGAGAGAAAATCAACATGGTCAAGCGCCGCAACCTCAGGCGTAAAGGGAACGGCCACCACCGCATCGACCCCGGTTTGAGCCAGGGCACGCAGACGGTCGGCCGTCGTCATCAATTTCTGAGCGGGCGAAGGACTCACCACAACATCCGGGTCGGGATCGAAGGTAACCACGACCGCCTTACAGCCATGGGCACGGGCATCACGGACAAGCGCCGCAATGAGCTCCTGGTGTCCACGGTGCACGCCATCGAACACGCCAATAGCGATCGAGGCAGCACCCAGGTGCTCACACCTATCAAACGTATCGGCAGTAACGATGCGAGCCTCGTCCGACTCGCCCGCGAAAAAGACACGCGCGAGCTCGCGAGCGGACAACATCATCGAACACCGCCGATTGCCTGCGGAAATACGTGCTCCATGACAAAGCGGCCACCCTCAATGCGGGCGAGCGCCTTGAGTCCCCCATCGAGCACCAACGCAAACGGCGCCTTCGAGGCATCGAAATCGGCAAGCGCACGCTCAACGGGAATGCGTCGGCCGCAGAGCAGGTCGTCGGCAAGATTGCCCGGCAAGTCAACACGTGTGGCGCCCAGGGCCGCAATGGGATCCAGGGCAAAGTCAGCCGCGGACTCGGGAGAAAGCTCCTCGACCGCATGACAGGCGCCAATGGAAACAACACCGGAGGCCGTGCGGCGCAGCGCGGAAATGTGCGCGGCGCTCTCGCAGGCGCGGCCCAGGTCGCGAGCGAGCGCACGTATATAGGTGCCCTTGCTCACCGAGAACGCCACGGTCCACACACACGTATCACCCTCGCCGCCCACGGCGATCAGGTCGGCGGCATAGACCTGGACGGGGCGCGGAGGTAGGTCCACCGCATTGCCCTCGCGAGCAGACTTGTAGGCGCGAACGCCATTGACCGAGATAGCCGAAAACGCCGGCGGCACCTGCATCTGCGGACCCAACATGGCGGCCAAGTGCTCACGGGCATAGGCAGGATCGCGGAGCTCGTTGGCAACAGCCACCGTGCGGACCGCCTCGCCCTCCGCATCATCGGTATTGGTCTCGGCACCAAACGAAATGTCGGCGACATAGCTTTTGGTATCGAGGGTTAGCATACCCAGCAGACGGGTGGCCTGGCCCACGCCCACCACCATGACACCCGATGCCATAGGGTCGAGCGTGCCGGCATGGCCGACGCGTCGCTCATGGAGAGCGCGCCGACATTGCGAGACCACATCGTGGGACGTGCAGCCCACCGGCTTATCGACGGCGAGCAGCATATTCAGTTGAGAAGGCGTACGACGAGCCATGTACCATCCAAAAAGTTAAAGCTCGACGGTCACTGAAGCGGGATCCTCCCCTACCAGCTCGGCCAGCATGGGAAGTGCCACGGTGAGCGTCTCGAGAATCGTTCCGTTGTTGGAGAAACCGGCGGCAGCGGAATGTCCGCCTCCGCCAAAGGCAGCAGCGATCTCGGACACGTTGAGGTCGCCCTTGGAGCGCAGGTTGCCGCGCACCTTGGTATCGCCCTCAATGCCCTTCAGGAACAGGCAGACCTCCACGCCCATCACCGAGCGCACCACGTCAACCAGGCCGTCGCACTCATCCGAGGTGACACCGCAAGCCTCAAGGTCACTCTGGTACGCGTAGCTATACGCCACGCGCCCGTGGGCCACCGTCTTAATACGGCCCATAACGATGGACTTGAGGTGCAAAAACTCAACGCGCATGCTCTGATATACCTCGAGTGCCACACGCGCCGGATCGGCACCGTGTGCAACCAGTCGCGAGGCCGCATGGAACGCAGCAGCATCGGCGTTCTGGTACTGGAAACGACCGGTGTCGGTCACCAAGCCGCACAGCAAGCAAGTCGCGACGCCATCACGGGCGACAATGCCACAATTGTCCAAGAAACGGTCGATGATCATGGCGCAGGCTGCAGCTTCGACGCGCCTCAGGCTGAGCTCGGCAAACTCCTCGCGCGCCGGATGGTGATCAAAGCACACCACATGCTTGGAGCGACGAAGCACCTCGGCGGAATTATTGAGACGCTCGACGACCGGTACGTCCACCGAGATGAACAGGTCCGGATTGCCGGTGTACGCAGATGCTGGCACCAGGCGATCGGAGCCTTCCATAAAGCGGTAGATGCGCGGAACCGGGTCATCGTCTGCCAGCAGCAGCGCAATGTCCTTGTTGGGGAAAAACTTCATGAGCGAAAGGCCCAGACCCAATACAGAGCCCAAAGCATCGCCGTCGGGAGAAGTGTGTCCCGAAATCGCAATGGAGGACGCACCCTCGATGAGCTCGAGGATGCGTCGCTGAATATCTGCAGACTCGCACGAGGCGAGGTCGGCGGAATTAGTCATCTAAAGCTGCCTCCTGGGCGGCATCCGCTATGGGGTAGCCGTCCTCGTCCTTTTCGATCGCAAGCGTGGCCGGAACGTTTTCCAGCGCACGCGTGATGCGCTCGGCCTCATCGGTCGAGCGATCGATGCGAAAATCGAGCTCGGGCGTGACGCGCCAATCGAGCGAACGAGCCAACAGGCTACGAATACGGCCCTTGGCGCTGGAGAGCGCCTCCATGACCTCATCGTAGCGGCTCGCATCGCACGACACGTACACGCGCGCGAACGAACGGTCCACCGCGACCTCGACCGCGGTCAAAGTAACCAGGTCGAGACGCGGATCGGAAACCTCAAAGAGCAGGATATAACCGAGCTTCTCGCGAAGCTGCTCGCCCAGACGGCGGGTTGCCTGCGTTTGCTTCATAGCGCTACCCCCTACTCGGTACGGGCAACCTGGTCGATACGGTAACCCTCGATCTGGTCGCCGGGCTTGATGTCCTGGAAGTTCTCCAGGCCAATGCCGCCCTCGGAACCGCTCTTGAGGCTCTTGGCCTCGTCCTTGTAGTGACGCATCGAGGCGATCTTGCCGTTGAAGACCACGATGCCGTCGCGCACCAGACGCACGGAATCGGTCGCGGCGATCTCGCCCTCTTCGACGCGGACACCGGCGGCGATACCGACTTTGGGCACCTTGAAGGTGTCCAGGACGGTCGCGGTACCCGTGGAGACCTCGACCTCGGTGGGCTTGAGCATGCCGATACGGGCAGCGTCGAGCTCCTCGAGGCACTTGTAGATGACGTCGTAGCAACGGATCTCGACGCCCTCGCGCTCGGCGGCGGAACGCGCCTTACCGTCGGGGCGGACACCAAAGCCGATGATGATGGCGTTGGAGGCGTCGGCCAGGACGACGTCGGTCTCGTTGATGGCACCAACGGCGGAGTGGATCGTATTGATGCGAACCTCGGACTGATCCATCTTGTCGAGGGAGTCCTGAAGGGCCTCGATGGAACCCTGGACGTCGGCCTTGATGATCAGGTTGAGCTCCTTGACCTCGGCGTCGGCGATGGTCTCGAAGAGGTTCTCGAGCGTGACGTGCTTGACGCGGCTCTGCTCCTCGATACGGGCCTTCAGCGAACGCTCGTCGGCCAGGGCGCGAGCCTCGCGCTCGTCCTCAAACACGCGGAACTCGTCACCGGCGTTGGGCACGGACTGCAGGCCCAAGATCTCAACAGCGTCGGAGGGACCGGCCTCGGTGACGGCGCGGCCCTTGGGGTCGAGCATGGCGCGGACGCGGCCGTAGGTAAGGCCAGCGACCAGCGTATCGCCCACGTGCAGGGTACCGCGGGTCACGAGCACGGTAGCGACCGAGCCGCGGCCCTTGTCGAGCTTGGCCTCGAGGACGTTGCCGGAGGCAAAGGTGTCCGGGTTAGCCTTGAGCTCGAGCACGTCTGCCTGGAGCAGCACGGTCTCCAGAAGGTCGTCGATACCGATCTTCTGCTTGGCCGAGATGTTGACGAACATGTTCTGTCCGCCCCACTCCTCGGGGATGACGCCGTACTCGGTGAGCTCTTGACGCACACGGTCGGGGTTGGCGCCCGGCTTATCGATCTTGTTGACGGCAACGACGATGGGTACGCCGGCGGCCTTGGCGTGGTTGATTGACTCGACGGTCTGGGGCATGACGCCGTCGTCGGCGGCCACGATCAGAATGACGATGTCGGTCACCTTGGCACCACGGGCACGCATGGCCGTAAAGGTAGCGTGACCCGGGGTATCGATGAAGGTGATCTTGCGGTCGTTGATCATAACCTGCGAAGCACCGATGGCCTGCGTAATGCCGCCCGCCTCGCCGGCAGCAACGCCGGTGTGACGGATGGCGTCGAGGAGGCTCGTCTTGCCGTGGTCGACATGGCCCATGACGGTGACGACCGGGGCACGCGGCTTAAGGTCGGCGGGATCGTCGTAGAACGAGAAGGTGTTCTCCTCCTCGGGGGTGATGATCTTGATCTGACGGCCCAGGTCGTCGGCAACGAGCTCGACGAGGTCGTCAGACATGGACTGTGTCATGGTGAGCGGCGTACCCAGCAGGAACAGGCGCTTGATGATGTCGTTGGCCGGAACGTCGAGAGCCTCGGCAAGCTCCTGGACGGTAACGCCCTGGGAGACCTTGATGGCGTCGAGCTCCTCGGGGTTCACGCCCTGGGCCAACGCCTCCTCTATCTTGCGCTCCTCCTGAGCCTTGGCAGCCTCGCGCTCGCGCTTCTCCTTGCGCTTCTTGCGGCGACCGGTGGACTCACGAGAGGCCTCCTCGACGGCAGCACGAGCCTCCTCGAGCACCTTCTCGCGGCTGTACTCCTCGGCCTCGCGAGCCATGCGGCTGTAGTGGTCCTCTTCGTTGTTGTGACCGCCCTTGCGCTTCTTGCCCTTGCCCTGCTTATCGGGGTTGGGGAAGTCCATGCCGGCAGCGACGTTGTTGCTGGCGTTGGTGCGATGGCTGTGCGGACGGCTCTCGGAGGCGTTGCGCTCGGAGTTGTTGTCGGAGGCGTTACGATCGTTACGGCGGCCACCGCGGCGGTCATTGTTGCCGCCACGACGGTTACCGCGCTCGGCAGCGCGCTCGGCCTTGGCCTTGTCCTCGGCGTCCTTCTTCTCCTTGAGCACGGTCTCCTGTGCGGCGATCTGGTCGAGCAGCGAACGGAAGCGCGAACCGGAGTCGGAAGCGGGAACGGCGCGGCGCTGGGCCTCGCGGGCAGCCTCCTCCTTCTCGCGAGCAAGGCGCTCCTGCTCGGCCTTCTTCTTGGCCTCGGCCTCGGCGCGGGCAGCCTCCTCGGCAGCCTGGGCTGCGGCAAACTGACGGCGCTCCTCCTCGCGTGCCTTCTCGGCGGCGATGCGCTCGCGCTCGGCCTCGGCGGCGCGTGCAGCCTCCTCGGCGGCAGCTGCCTGCTCCTCGGCCTGCTTGGCGGCCTCGACTTCCTGAGCGCGGGCCTCGATCACCGAGGCGAGCTGCTTGCGGACCATGGCGACATAGGCGTCCTCCAAGGTGGAGGATGCGGACTTAGCGGGAATCTTCATATCGGCGAGATGACCCATCAGTTCCTTGGAGGTCATGCCGAACTCTTTGGCCAGGGTGGACACACGGACTTTTGCCATATGACTTCACCTACCCTTTCTGGCACCTTGGGTGCCTAGAGACTGAACGAGCGTGGGGTATGCGCTGGGACCTGCCCGGCGCGACCGCGCGCTAGATCAGGTCCTCCGCATCATCGAAGGCGTCGGTGTCGTGGACACCGCAGAAACGGGAGCCGGGACGGGCCTGGTTGCGGCACTGGATGCCGTCCTCGGACACGTACTCGCAGCGACGGACGTCCTCGTCCTCCTCGTCACCGATCAGGTCGGCGGCGGGCTCCTCGTGAACGGGAACGTTCTTGAGGATGTCGGCGGCAAGCGTCTCGGACTTGATGTCGATGTGCCAGCCGGTCAGGCGCGCGGCGAGGCGGGCGTTCTGGCCCTCCTTGCCGATGGCGAGGGACAGCTGGTCGTCGGGGACGATGACGCCGGCGTAGGCCTTCTCCTCGTCAATGAGGACGCGAGTGACCTTAGCGGGCGACAGGGCGTTGGCGACGTAGACGGCAGGATCGGCATCCCACAGGATGACGTCGACGCGCTCGCCACGGAGCTCGCCCACGACAGCGCGAACACGGCTGCCCTTGGGGCCGACGCAGGCGCCCACGGGATCCAGACGGTCGTCGAGCGAGTGGACGGCGACCTTGGAACGCTGGCCGGGCTCGCGGGCGATCGACTTGATCTGGACGGTGCCCTCATAGATCTCGGGCACCTCCTGCTCAAACAGACGACGCATGAGCTCGGGGTGGGTACGGGAGATGACAATCGGCGGACGGCTGTGCTCGCCACGAACCGGCTGCAGGTTGGAGTTGGGGTCGCGAACGTCGATGATTACGGCCTTGATATGCTGGTTGTGCAGGTAGCGCTCACCCATCGGGCGCTCGTTGCGCTCGTTCTCGTAACGGCGCTGATCGAAGTGCGGCAGCTCGGCCTCGACGCCCTCACGAATCTTGACGATCGTGAAGTCGGGCGTGGACTGCAGCACGGTGCCGCTGATGAGGTCACCGATGCGGCCGGAGAACTCCTCGTAGATCTGCTCGCGGGCGGAGTTGCGCACGATGGCATTGATCTCGGCCTTGGCGTGCTGGGCGGCGATGCGGCTCGTGTTCTTGGGGGTGACGTCGATCTCCTCGAACTCGGTGAAGTTGCCCTCCTCGTCCATGGAATCGTCGATCGGCTCCAGGCGGTAGACGTAGATCTTGCCGGTGGTGCGGTCGATGGTCACCTTGGCGCCCCACTCAAGATGCAGGATCTCGGCATAGCTCTTGGCGAGCGACTGCTCCAGGCGGTCGATCAGGTAGAGCTGGTCGATGTGCTTCTCCTGGCAAAGCTCCATCAGGGCGGACATCATGTCGGATGCTGCCATCTTACTTTCCTTCCTTCGCGGGCTTGAAGTCGTAGGTGGGCTTCAACTTGCACTTTTTAACATCAGAGAAATCGAGGGTGACGGACTCGCCGTCCTCGAGCTCGAGGGTCACGTCGGTCTCGGTCGCAGCCGCAATCTTGCCGGCGTACTTGCGACGGCCCTCGGAGGCGGTGGAGGTGAGCTCACAGTTCTCGCCCACAAAGCGGGCAAAGTCGCGCGGACGGCGCAGCGGGCGCGCCATGCCCGGGCTCGACACCTCAAGCGTATAGCTCGAAGAGATAGGGTCGAGCTCCTCAATCACATCGCCGACCCACTTGGTGTTGGCCGTGACGTCATTGAGCGACAGGCTCTGACCCTCGGCACCCTCGATACGCACGCGCACGCAGGGGGCCTTGGTGGCACCCACGAGCTCAACGTCGACAATGTCGACATCGTGCTGGGGAGCAACGGCCTCGAGCGCGTCGATGATCGCCTGCTCGGTCTTGGTCTTGACCATTGCGGCACCTCCATCCATACAAAAAAGAAGCGGGGCCGAAACCCCACTTCTTTCAATTACAACTTCATTTGCAAGCAAACTATACCAATACCTGCGAAAACGAGCAAGCACAACAGAAACTCGCAGGTCAGCGCGCCCACAGCATCTCCACAAGAATAGAACAATTGACCGCGGGCGCCGCGAGCAGACAAAACAAAACGAGGGACGACCCAACCGGACCGCCCCTCGTTTATTGCATGTCAGCTTTACGCGCAGAGCTTATTTGACCACCAGGTTGACCAGCTTGCCGGGCACGCAGATGGCCTTGACGACCGTCTTACCCTCGGTCCACTTGGCGACGGCTTCCTCAGCGGCAGCCTGCATCTCCTCGTTGGAGGCGTCGCGGGCGACGTCGATGCGGCCGCGGACCTTGCCGAGCACCTGTACGACGATCTGCACCGTGTCCTCGATGGACTCGGCCAAGTCGAACTCGGGCCAGGCGGCGGTGTAGGCATTGCCCTCGCAGCCGAGCGCCTCATGCCACAGCTCGTCGGCCCAGAACGGGCAGATGGGGGCAAGGACGCTCACGATATCCTTAGCCACGCCGTAGCACATCGCCTTGTCACGGGAAGCGCCCTCAGTAGCATTGAGGTAAGCACTCGCGGCATTGACGAGTTCCATGACGGCCGAGATGGCGGTGTTGAACTGGCCTCGGTCAAAGTCCTCGGTGCACTTGGCGATAGTGCGGTGACGCTCGCGATAGAGCTTCATCGCGGTCTCGTCGAGCGCGGACTTGTCGAAGGCCACGTTGGCGTCGCCGGACTGGACGAGCTGCCAAACGATACGCCAGGCGCGCTTAATGAAGCGGTTGGCGCCCTCAACGGCCTTGGGATCCCAGTCGAAGTCCTTCTCGGGCGGGGCGATAAACAGGATCGCCAGACGCATGGTGTCGGCGCCGTAGGGCTCGATGACCGAGCTCGGGGGCACGACGTTGCCCTTGGACTTGGACATGGTGTCGCCGTTCTCGTCCTTAACCATGCCCTGGCACAGCAGGTTGGTGAAGGGCTCGTCCACACTCAGCAGGCCCAGGTCGCGCAGCGCCTTGGTAAAGAAGCGGCTGTAGAGCAGGTGCAAAATGGCGTGCTCGATGCCGCCGATGTAGTTATCGACGGGCATCCAACGGTCGGCGGCTTCGCGGGAGAAGGGCAGCTCGGTGTTGTGCGGGTCGGTATAGCGCAGGTAATACCAGCTGGAGCAGGTAAAGGTGTCCATGGTATCGGTCTCGCGCTTGGCCGGGCGGCCGCAGACCGGGCAGGTGGTCTCGTAGAAGTCCTTGCACTCGGCAAGCGTCTCGCCGGCGCCCAGGTCCAGGTTCTCGGGCAGCGTCACCGGCAGCTGATCCTCGGGCACGGGCACAATACCGCAGTGCTCGCAGTGAATGGCCGGGATGGGGTTGCCCCAATAACGCTGGCGGCTGATGAGCCAGTCGCGCAGGCGGAACTCGACCTTGCGACGACCGCAGCCCATGGCCTCGAGGTCGGCCACGATCGCAGCCTCGCCCTCGGAGTGCTTACCGCCGCGCATGCCGGTGTACTTGCCCGACTGGACCAGCGTGCCCTCGGCAGCGTGGGCGCATTCCCAGTCGACAGTCTCGGCATGGAAGGTATCGATGGTCTCGCCGCTGGCCTCGACGGCAGCGCGATCATCGTCGTCCAAGATGATCGGCACGATCGGCAGATCATACTTGCGGGCAAACTCAAAGTCGCGCTGGTCGCCGCAGGGAACGGCCATGACGGCTCCGGTGCCGTAGTCGGCCACGACGTAGTCGGCAACCCACACGGGGACCTTTTCGCCGTTAACGGGGTTCACCACGTAGCGGCCGGTAAAGGCACCGTGCTTCTCGAGAGTGCCCTGGGCACGCTCGACGGCAGAAATGTGCTTAGAGTCCTCAACGATCTTGGTGACGGCCGCCTCGTACTCCGTGCCCTCGACGAGCTCGTGCAGACGGGCGTACTCGGGAGCCAGGACAAAGAAGGAGACGCCAAAGAGCGTGTCGGCGCGCGTGGTGAAGACGGTGATCTTGCCCTCGTCGCCCTCGATGGGCTCGCCATCGGCGTCGCACAGGGTAAAGTCGACCTCGGCACCCTCGGAGCGGCCGATCCAGTTGGCCTGCATCTGCTTGACGCGCTCGGGCCAGCCAGGGAGCTTCTCCAGGTCGTCGAGCAGCTCCTGGGAGTACTCGGTAATCTTGTAGTACCACTGCTCAAGATCGCGCTTCTCGGGCTCGGTGCCGCAGCGCCAGCACTTGCCCTCGGTCACCTGCTCGTTAGCCAAAACGGTCTTGCAGGTGGGGCACCAGTTAACCGGATTCTTCTTACGATAGACCAGGCCCTTTTCCCACATCTTCTCAAAGATCCACTGACCCCAGCGATAGTAGTCGGGGCTGCAGGTCTTAACGGTGCGATCCAGGTCGTAGGAGAAGCCCATGCGCCTCATCGTGGCGAGCGCCTGGTCCATGTTCTTATACGTCCAGGCGGCAGCCTGCGTATTGTGCTTGATGGCAGCGTTCTCGGCGGGCAGGCCAAAGGCGTCAAAGCCGATGGGGTGCAGCACGTCAAAGCCGCGCATGCGGGCCTGACGGGCCATGGCATCGCCGATGGTGTAGTTGCGCGCGTGGCCCATGTGCAGGTCGCCCGACGGATACGGGAACATCTCGAGCACGTACTTCTTGGGCTTGCTGGCGTCGGTGTCGACGGCAAAGAGGTTGGAGTCCTCCCAGGCCTTCATCCACTTGGACTCAATGGCCTGTGCGTCATAGGCAGGGATCTCGTCCTTATGATCTGTGCAATCGCACATATCAGCTCCTTTAATCTTAGCTGGGGTCGATCGGCTTAGCTTGATTCGCTACTGCGGACAGTCCTGCGCAAGACGAAGAGCACATTAAGTGCTCTTCTTTGCGTGCGGAACTTGTAGCGAACAAAGTCAAGCCGCCCGACCCTAAGGTTAACTCGCATGATGATAGCAAATACGACAAGCGAGATGCCTGCGACTTGCAGGCATCTCGCTTTATCTAAATAACGTGGTTGAGGCTCAACCTTTATGTGCAGGTCTTATCTTATCGATACGTTACGCTCTGTTGGGAGTCCTTGACTACGACGTCGTGAGCTCCGCCTTCGACGATCGAGGTCGAGGAGACCAGGGTCAGGCGTGCCTTTTCCTGGAGCTCGGGGATCGAGAGGGCACCGCAGTTGCACATCGTGGACTTGACCTTGTAGAGCGTGCCGCCCACGCCGTCCTTGAGGGAGCCGGCGTAGGGAACGTAGGAGTCGACGCCCTCGACGAAGCTGAGCTTCGCGGCGCCGCCCAGGTCGTAGCGCTGCCAGTTGCGGGCACGCGCAGAACCCTCGCCCCAGTACTCCTTCATGTACTGACCGTTGACGTTGACGCGCTCGGTCGGGCTCTCGTCGAAGCGGGCGAAGTAGCGGCCCAGCATCATAAAGTCGGCACCCATGGCAAGGGCGAGCGTCATGTGGTAGTCGTAGACGATGCCGCCGTCGGAGCACACGGGCACGTAGACACCGGTCTCCTCGTAGTACTCGTCACGGGCGCGGCAGACATCGATCAGCGCGGTGGCCTGGCCACGGCCGATGCCCTTGGTCTCGCGGGTGATGCAGATAGAACCGCCGCCGATACCGACCTTGATGAAGTCGGCACCGCAGTCGGCCAGGAAGCGGAAGCCCTCGGCGTCGACGACGTTGCCGGCACCGACCTTGACGTCCTCGCCGTAGTTGGCGCGGATCCACTCGATGGTGCGCTTCTGCCACTCGCTGAAGCCCTCGGAAGAGTCGATGCACAGGACATCCGCGCCGGCCTCGATGAGCAGCGGCACGCGCTCGGCATAGTCGCGGGTGTTGATACCGGCGCCGACCATGTAGCGCTTGTCGTTATCGAGCAGCTCGTTGGGGTTGGTCTTGTGGCTGTCGTAGTCCTTGCGGAAGACGATGCCCATAAGGTGATCGTTGTCGTCGACGATCGGCAGGGCGTTGAGCTTGTTGTCCCAAATGACGTCGTTGGCAACCTTGAGGCTGATGTTCTTGTCGCCCACGATGAGCTGCTCACGCGGGGTCATGAACTCGGAGACCTTCTTCTGATGGTCATCGCGGCTGGGGCGATAATCGCGGCTGGTGACGATGCCCAGGAGCTTGCCCTTGGGGGTGCCGTCGTCGGTGACCGGCATAGTGGAGTGACCGGTCTTCTCCTTGAGCTCAATGACCTGCTCCATGGTCATGTCGGGGGTCAGCGTGGAATCGGACTGAACGAAGCCGGCCTTGTGATCCTTGACGGCCTTGACCATAGCGGCCTCGGACTCGGCGCTCTGGGAACCGTAAATGAAGGACAGGCCACCCTCGGTAGCGAGCGCGACACCCATGTCGACGCCCGAGACGGATTGCATGATGGCGGAAACCATGGGGATGTTCAGGGTGATTGCCGGCTTCTCACCGCGCTTAAAGCGGGTTAGCGGCGTCTTGAGAGAGACGTTGTTGGGGATGCACTGCGAGGACGAGTAGCCAGGGACCAGCAGATACTCCGAAAACGTGTGGGACTCACCGGGAAAGAACGTAGCCATGTTTCTCCTTTTTCCATGCGACCGGTCGGCTGCAGGCCTCGTAGGACCCAGCCCAACCTTGGGCGCCCAATACTGGGGAAGTATCTTAACGCACTTTGACTGCTACAATGCATGGTTTAGAAAGAGCACACGAGGGTTTGACGCAGGCTTTGCGTTTGCCCAGCAAACACTTTAGCGGGAAGACGTGGAGCACATGGAGTACAAGACGACGGCAAAGTTGGTCATTCAAGCGTGCGACAAAGATCTGCCGGGCGTGTTCGGCCACGGTTGTGTCTTGCTGCTGCAGGGCATCGCCCGGGAGCACTCACTCAACCGCGCCGCCAAAAGCATGGGCATGGCGTATTCTAAGGCCTGGCGCATCGTGAACGAGGCCGAAGGGCAGCTGGGATGCAAACTCATCGAGCGCGACGGCGCCCGCGGATCCACGCTCACGCCCTCCGGCGAGCGAGCCATAGCGGTGTACGAGGAGCTGCAGGCCGACATCAACCAAGTAATTGCCGCAAAGGCCAACGACCTCATCGCCAGCATCAACGCAGGATAGTCCTTTTGGGACTGAATTGTTGTCCAGCGCGCCCTCGGATTGAGGCTCGCGCCACAAAATGGGCCCATCTACTACGTTTAGTTGAATACCCTAGACCATACCGGGCATTATGAAAATAAAACCGCTGGTAGACAGCTTGGCGATTTTCAAAATAAGCGGGTATGGTCGACCCCTACGGCTTAAACGTAGTAAATAGGCCGTTTTCGTGGCACAGACCCCGATTAGCTACTTGCGGAGGGCGTTGTCTAGGGTGGCGGCCACGATCAGGGGGTTGTCGGTGCCGACGAAGAGGCGGATGGTGCACCCCTGCTTGCCGCGTGGAGCCGAAAGGCGCGTCGTTGCGCCGCCGGCCGGCGATGTACGAAACTCCCCCGGCAAAGCATCGAACAAATCGCCCGCACTGCGCTCGATAAGGTCAAACTCAACTGCCGGACCAAAGCCGTGCTCGAGGATTCCAGTTGCAACCGCATGGTCGGGATGCGAGCTCAGTCCGGGATAGCGCACGGCGTGCACCATCTCATTGACAGCCAAGTACTCGGCCAGCGCACGTGCGCGGTCGAAATGTGCCTGCATGCGGGCATCGAGCGAGTCCAGCCCACACTCCAGCACGTCGGCCTCCTCGGTAGAAAGGTCGAGCGCCGACGCACCGCAGCCCGCAAACAACGCGTGCACGCATTCAGCCGCGGCATCCACGCGATGGCGCTTGAGCTGCGAGCGCGCCACCGAAGCGGCAACCAGCTTGCGCGGAGCCTTACCGGCGCATACGCGATCGAGCGCCTCGAGCGACAGCGCAGCGCCCAGCCGCAACGGATCGCAGCCAAAGACGCATGCCACGGTGTTGTCCACAACCAGCAGCGCATGGGCCTCACGCGCCGCCCGACCCAGCGTACGCAGATCGGGCACGCGCAATCCAAACCCGCCAATAGAGTTGACGAACCACCACAGGTGCGGCCCCTCGACCTCAAACGAAGCATCAAAGCCCTCGGACGCAGCAGTAAACGCCGCAACCGACGGCTCCTCCACCATAGCCACGTCGCAGCACTCAAAGCCGCGCGCAAACGCATCGGCAAAGTCATCGGCAAACGCAACCAGGCGATCGCCGGGACGTACAATCCCCAACAGAGACAGCGCCGCCGGCACATGCGGCGCTGCAGCAAGACGCGCCTCACGCGCGCCGGCCCTTGCAGCCCAGGCCTCTTCTAGCTGCTGTACGTCCACGCGGCACCGTCCCTTCATAAGCAAAAAACCCACGATGCGGGTGTTCCCCGCATCGTGGGCAACGGCTGCAGTATAGCGCCGATAGGCGACGAAACGCCTAGATGCTGAGCGTGTGATAGGTCACGCTCGCACCCGGAGCGTCAACGGTCACGCCATAGGCCTCGGGTGGCCAAAAGCGTCTGCAACGTCGAGCATCTCAAAGTTGGCATCCCAGCTGTCAAAGATACGATGCACCAACACCGCGAGTTCCTCGGCACACAGCAGGGGAAACGGCGCATCTGCCGCACCCTGAAGCGCGACCGACCCGCCCGAGCATGCCTCGAACAACGGCATCAAAAATGGGTCGGTTAATGCCGGCGATGCGGTATACAGATACGGCACGCGCAGGACTTTGGCTTGGATGCCGTCGCGCGATGCATAGTAACGGCACAGGTCGTTGGCAGCGCGGGCGATAATGCCCTTGCCCGTCTGGGCCCCACTGGCGGCCGTGGCGTCGTCGTCACATCCGCCAGTGGTGCCCTCTGCACCCGCGGGCCCCGCAATAAACAGCAGCTGCACATTGCGTCCCATACAGGCACGAAACACCGAGCGCAGCAGCCCAATGTCGCCAAAAGTCACGGTATGCGGGGTGAGGTAGGTAGAAAGGTAGACCACGCGCTCAAACTCGTAGGCCTGGTCCAGGTGCTGGAGGAGCTCTTTCCACGAAGCATGGGGCGACGACTCATCGCGGCGCGCGTCCTGCGCGGCTACGACCTACACATGGTCGCCGGGGAACGCCTTGGAGCAAAAGTCATCGTCAACATATGCGGTGTTGCCAACAACCAGCACTTCCACGGCGTTCCCCCTCCCCAAAAATCTACTTTTGCCATAGTCAAACATGCGTATTGTACGCTGTAAAAGCGAGCCAAGGCGCCTTTAAGGCTGTTTTAAGAACTTTTTAGAGGATGTGAGAGCGGCAACTCATTCGACTTAGATTCATCGAGGAAATGCTATTCGCTCTGAAAAGGCACATCGCAATCTGCTGACAGCTCTGCAGGGAGAATGGCAGGCAATGTAAGCGCTCCCATGGGTGAAAGTCCAGTAACAACCATCAAATAGCTCTTTGCATGGGCATATGCCATCGAAATAGCATTTGAAAGAAGGTAGTGACGCGCCTCGTCATCGGGAGAGTTCATTGGCATTTGCGCTGAAACCGAGATGGATACTGTAACGCCAGCGTGCATCTTCTCCTGTGCACCTTCGTCTCTGTCAAGGAGGCTGCCAATTACGCACATCTTTAGACTTGCGCGTGCATCATTACCTTTTTTCGAAAGATGGACATCTTGGTAGCTAACGTCAACTTTTAATTCCATGTTATCCGAGGGCGAATCCTCGATATGGAAATCGGAGTCAACGACGAACAAATGAACGACTTGAATCGGAGCAATAAAATCCCCACTCATGCTGCCAAACCTCCGGAAATCATCTCGAGATTCACATGCGAGGACGGACGCTCGTTCCTAAAAGACCATTGCTCTCGCACGAAATTGTTGGATGAAAGAAACGGTAGCTCTTTAGAATAGCTAACGGTAACCTTAGGAACGATATTGATACCCAAAGCAAGCTCGAACCTAGCGATCGTCTTCAGCGTCATATTGGGCTGAGAATTCAACAGCTTCGAAAGCGACTGAAGGCTCACGCCCATACGCTTTGCCAAATCGCTTTTGCTTAAACCCAGACGCTTCATCTCGCGATGAACAATAAACTCGATATCTAGCGCGTGTTCATAAGCGCGTGTTTCGCTGGTTTCTGTATCGGCGTAAAAATCAGATAAATCTACTTTATTCATTGTGTTCTCCGTTTCGAAAGCCAAGTATAAAAGTCAAGGCTCAGATTCCAGAAGTTGACGTGCTATTCTGGCCGATCATTGTTCGAGCGGTTAATTTCCGCTTAGGGTCTGACAACATTTTCTGGAATTGAGAGTTGTCGGGAGAAGCCGTCAATTCCCAAAACGGTCGACCCTTGAGGTCTCTATATTCGACAAGATCATATCCTTCTGCCAAAGGGCACCTCCCATTTCTAGATGAACTTAACTTATAGGTTAAGTTCATCCATTTAAATACATATAACGAGGTCCAGACAAGATTCCTCTGCCCCAATCGATAAACAAACCAGTCGAGCTTATGCAAAATCCGGAAGTGTGCGGCATATTCTAGACACGTCAACCACACTGGATAGTGGCAACGCTTCTACCTGCGGGTTCTTTTCATGAAAAGGACGATGTGCTCGAGGGTTCCAAAATTTGCCGCATGCTTCCGTCGGGCGTTTCCGGAAGTGCGGTGAAAAACCGAGATCGACAGACCAGACCCCTGTTTTAGCCTTCCGCGACCTGCGGTTTTGTTGCCGAAATTCGGTTTATGCTCGGAGGTTTCCGATTTTTCCCCGCACTTCCGAAAAGCACCCTTAAACCGCGCGTCCCGAAGCGGAAAACCGCCGGATATTTGTTCTCCCCAAATGAGATCCTTGTTTTGCCTGGCCGAATCTTACATCCAAACAAAAAAAAGAGGACCGACGCATCAACCCTCTTCAGGTGTCGCCCGAAGGCTTCCAGCGCAATTGATTTAATTCTAATCGATATCACTTGTTTGACCACGATCACGTCAACCAGTAGAAGCCGCCCATGCTCGATCATTCCATTGCCGGGATGGTGCTTGGCTAGTACGTCACACATTGCATACATGAAAAAAGGGCAACACTCTCAATTTGAAAGCGTCACCCTTAAAGCTCCCAAAGAGCTTTTGTATTGCAGGAAGATACTCTACACTATCTTCCCTTGATTGGCGGGTCGAAACAGACACCATTGTGATTTCAAGCAGAAAGCGTTATATTAAGTATGCATTTGCACGTGGTGTTCGCACTATACGCTCAGATGCCATAGTTTACAAAGATGGCCTTCTTCATAGACGCTAGGTGGGATTACTCACTAGTAGCCGATATGTCGAAGGCCTTCTTGTACTTAAGGAAATCATACATTCTAATAAGCCGTTTCAGCTCGCTATTACCGTGGATTATCTTGCGATCGTCCGTGATGAACGCCCTCAGATATTCAAGCAACTTATTTAGATCGATCTCATCTTCTTCAAGTAGCACAAGCTTTTTAAATGCTTCCTCAAAGCCTTCGTTAGCTATAACAGACTGAACCGAGTGTCTAATTCCCGAATGATGATAGCTACCTTTTGCCTTTCGTAGGCTGTTGTTTAGAAAAGCATCTAAATCCTTCTTCTCATCTATTTCCTTTAGCATCCTTGGATTAAGAACTTCCCCTGAATACGCGCTTAAATACTTATACATGGGCAAACCACCCGAGTTAGAAGCAAGCAGCGAAGGAAGGTATTCCTCGACGGCAAGCTTAGGAGCAACATGTTCGTCATCAAACACAACATCACGATATAGAAGTTCGGCTTTGACCATATGCCCGTGCCCTAAAGAAGCATTCGCAACACCGATACCCAGCACAAGATGCTGTCCCTCCGGAAGTCTCTCGAGGTCGCTAAAACTCGCTTCAACTACCAGAGAGTCATTCGGATCGCCCTCATCAGCCAAGGCGTAGATGCTCCTGCGAAGCTCACGAATGATCCTGGGCGAGAAGGAGCATTTGGATTGTCCAATTGCTTCATACACTGCACCAAAATCGTTCGTCCTAATCTCGGTCATGCTTATCTCGCCAATACCTGGAAAGGTAAACGAATGAGTTGAGGTTGCGTTTTCTCCCCTAGTAAGGAAGATAAAGCGCTTTCTAAGCAACGCAAGATTGTTAGAACCGAGGCAGCGCGAAATCGACATGAGGATAGCTTGGATATCGGGGTCGTTAAGGGAATAACCGATAAAAATAATTGGGTATTCCATAAAAATAGTTAACAACTTGGCAGCCAAGTAATCCTGTGTTTCGGCGAGTTTTGCGTAATCTGCCTCCTCAAGAACCATAGATTCAGGATTATCCATAGAACCGTGGATCTTATAGATTTCACCCATTTCAAAAGTTCTGTGAAAGACGAGATCGTCTTGGCCAACAAAAACTTTAAACTCGGGAAATAGCGACTCCAGGAGACAGTCATAGTTGGTTGTTATAACTCCAGAGATACGCCGCCTGCCAACCTCTCTCAAGATATCAAGCTCATGCGTCATATATTCAGGTTTGAACGAGGATAACCTCTCGGCCGCCATGATCTTTAAAATAGATTTACGCTGACGAATGTCCTCTACATGATCGTTTCTAAAAGAAGCGAAGCGAGGGTCCTCAAGAACAGCTATGCGCATATCCTTATCAAGCATCGTCGCGGCAGAGGGCAATGCGCTATTGTCAGACTCATCTGGACAACGTGCCAGGTACGAGTCAAGCCGAAAGGGATCATCGGAAAGACGGGAACAGAGGTGCCTTAACAAACCAACCCAATCGTCGGTACCCATGTATCTACGGGAAAAGCCCGAGCCGACGAATAAATATGGGCTACGCCCCACCCCATTTATCAAACGTACAACGCTTTCTACAATGTCATCTCTTCCGACTTCCATCTAGCGCCTCCAAACAAGCTACTTCCATAAGTATAGAACATATGTTTGGATTTTACTAGAATTGCAAGACTTCATCGGAGACAAAGCTGCTCGACAATTGAAAATTCGAACCGCACAGGTGACCCAATATTCAGCAGTGTTCCGACGAGCAAATATTCATTTCGCGCCTCAGGCAATCTAGCGCAGCGGCATCAGTTAGAACGCCATGACTCTCTAGGAGTTCGATAAGTTGAGCGAAAGTCTAAAATTCCATCGCCAAAGTAACTCCTAAAATCAAAGGGCCGTTGCCGATAACAACCAAACAACGACCCTCCTTTGTCATCGCCTCACGTAGAGCCCACGACAACTGCATCACTAACTGGATGTTAACCTAGATGCGCAGTAATTGCGCATCCAAAAAAGTTAATCATGTAGCAAATACTCTTCGCGTTGAAACTAATGCGAAGCATTTTCGCGTCCGTGCACGAGAATGCGCAATCAATATGCGGAAAGGCAAAGATGATTCACCTAGCTAACAACCATCCAGTCACTACCGACAGTACTCGAAATCTTCGAGGAATCGCCGATGCACACGATGGTCGCCGAAGCGCCGGGCACATACTTGGCCTCAAGAACGGAAACACCTTGCTCCTTAAGCCTTAAGGTCGTCTCGGTTATCTGGGTTTTATTCACATCATTTTTGCTGACCAGTTTAACGCCATTGCCATCATTTTCATTCAGGCAGGATACAACCGTATTGTAATCGGCCCAATAACAGTACTCCCCAGAAAGCCATCCAAGCTCAGTGGCGCATATCGATCCAGTCGCAGAAACCGTCTTTGGAAGCAATCCGTAGCGCTGCCTTTCCTCAAATTCAAGAACATCGCAAAATACGCGATTAGCATTAAGTAATCTCGTTCCACAATAGTCCCCGTAAAACGGCGCAAAATGATTGCGGATAGTCCGCGACAACATACAGTAATCGTAGGTGTAGTAACACTTGAAGATTCGTAGGGCGTCTCCCCCTGCCCCTTCGGCAGAACGGGCGAATTCAACAAGAAACTGGTCCCACATGCGCTCAATATAGGGAATTGCGAGTTTAACGCTATCCATATCAGACAAAGGAGCATCGCTCGTCTGCTGCATTATTCCAGTGGTTTTTGCCAAATGGAAATGAGCTGCCATGCGCTCGATCGTTCGGATAAACTCGGGCCGATTCCCGTCCTCAATCGCCATAATTGCAAAGAAAACACTTCTCAACAGAAGATCACTTGAAAATCGCTGAGGTAAGAGATCGCCATATTCGCGCTCGTATGAGAAGAGCCTGGCCTCACCCGTATCGATTGAAGAGTAACCAAATACGGAGTCCGAAGGAACGACATATGATGGAGCGGCATTTGAGTACACACGGCTAAACTTAATTTGATAACGCTTAAAAAAGGTTGAAATCCAAAAGGTCACAACACCAAATAATGCCAGCTCAAACTCAAAGGCAATACTCGAAGTATCAAGCACATCTAGCCCCTGGCCTCCGAGATAGCCATCGATAACAAAGTGATCGAATGCGACGGACAGCAAAAGAGACATGAACGCCTCGAATGAGAAAGGAAGAGTCCGGTACCGCAATTTACCCCTTGCATGCTTGATTACCCCAAGAAACAACCAATAGAAAAGGGTAGGCATGTATCGCAGCGAAGGACCTGGAACTGAAAACGCATCGCAAATCGCAGCCATAATAAACACCGGGAGCTGGCAACAAATTGTTGGAGCGAGAATTCGGTAGGCAACGTTCAGCCTGCCCGACTCATCGGAGGGATACAGTTCTTCGACGGTGTATTGTCCTCCGATCGCCAAGGGCCCAGCAAAGCGGACAAGCTGAACGCTCGACAAACCGATAAAGACGTAAAAGACAATCCAATGAATAGTGACCGATTCCACCTGTAAACAATCTCCTCAGGTCATACGCTTGCGATTAATTGTAGATAGACAGAATTGAACAGGAAGCAACAATATTTGAAACTGTTGTTTTGCGCACCCCGGATCAACCAACATATCCCAGAAAGGTCGCTGATGTTGACTGGGGTTCCCGTAAAACCCCAACAAAAAATGTGCGGAGTGCCGGCCTGAAACTGCCTTCGGACCCTATTGGCTGCACACCGAGAGGCTCCGCTATGAAACGCCCCCTTTACCACCCGCTCTGTGCGACCGCGTGCACGTCCATGGTCAACGCGACGATGCCTATGGCAGCCATTGCAGAGGGGGTTCAGCCTCAGAAGGCCGCCGAGCAGCAGGCGCAAGCCGTGAGGTCGAGCTCAGCGTTGCTTTTGAATGCAGAAAAACGAGTCCGAACGCAGCGGCGTCCGGTCCTCTTGGCAGGTCCCATCTTGGGTTGATGTCCACAAAACTAGCCCTTGCGGTCGGTTAAACAAGTTTCAGCAGCCTTTGATACTCTCCGGGATCACGCATACGCATAATATCCATGTATGTTCTGCTTTTTGCGACCATGATATCGTCGAACTTGGATAGGCCGTGCCCGCTCGCTCTTGTGACAACCATGCGGTCGTCGCAAAAATATGAAAGGAAGGTGTCCTTGCCGGGATGGTGTATCCGTCGGACGTTGAGCACGTTCCGGAAGTCATAGTAAAGTGCGGCGTTGGCGGTTTCCTCAAGTTCAGGCAGTCTATCGATGCCTTCAAAGCGGCAAGGATAAATTAGCAGCAAGTTTTTCGAATGACTGATTGAGCGAAGAAGTCCTCGGGCCTCACGGTCTTCTTCGCTCAATTGTTTATTACTCTCAGTTTTTAGAAGCTCGTCAAGCTTGGCGAGGCTGTAATCCCTGAGAATTGCATGCAGGCGTAAGCCTCTCTGTTCTTTTACATGACTTCTGCAAAGTTGTTCTAAAGTTATTCCGCGGTCTGAAACTCGCCTTGACGAAGTGAGACTTACGGCGCGCATCATGGATTTTCCGAAGATGAGCTTGAAATCTAACTGATACGCGTCTGATACCGCATCACACTCCCCATTTGCCTCGGATACGGGCGCATGAAACTCCGCACCTCTGGTCAGTTCCTTGAAAGCGTTAGAGTGGTTGATGAGCTCGCGCGTCCATCCCTCGTATGTATATAACGGACGCCCAGAATAGTCTTGCATGAGGTCCTTAACAAACAATTCTGGGGTAATCATTGCGGATTTAAGTCTCTCGGCTCCGGGAACGGCTTCAATAAGCCTCTTATCTATCACTGTGGCCTCCTCTTTGCGGTAGTTTTACGGATGTTGACGGAAGCCGTTCCAGCAGGGTACGCCAAAGTTGGCCGAGCGAGCGGCCCGTCCTGGCTCGGAAGGGTCCGTGCCTTCGCCTAGAATACGCGCACCATGGCGCGTTCAGGCCGCTTTCGGGGTTATCCTGGCCGTTTCCATGGCAACCTCGCGCTACTTCTCGGAGAGGAAGATGGCCGAGTTGCACGACGCGGCGCTGCGAAGGGGAGCATCGTGCTGTCATGACTGGGCCGAGCTGGAAAAGACTGCCGGGAAGATGGTCGAATCCAGCCTTGAGCTTGCCGACAGAGTGGAGTCGGCCTAGGATATCGATAGATTCCGGATCCTGGACACAGGGGCCAAGGAGTCCATTACACCAACTTTCGCGACACTACCGTTCTTGTCATATCATTCTGATGTTCGGCTCGAGTTTCAGAGGCATCGTTCCGCGACCGCGTGAAGGCACGTCAATTGTTACCTAGTGATCGGAATTGGCCGATATCGATTTAGTATTTATGGCTATGAATAATCCAGCGCTAAAGCCATCGTTTACCGAGCACTCAAGCGTTTAATCTTCCTATAAATCTTAGCCTCGTCGGGGGCAATCGGATCATTTGGAAACGCCTTTTGGGCTCTCGCTACGTAGGAAAGAAAGTTCCCATAGCGAGAAAATGCAGAAGGGTCAGCATCACCCGAGGGGCATAGCCTTCTTCCCTTAATACCGAGTGGTGAATAATGTTGATATAGAGCGGAGACGCGCTTTTTTGATGCGTGTCTCCCCTCTCCCTCATTAGAACGCGCAATCGCAGTGGCCGCCTCACGGAGACGTTTGTGGTACTTTCCAACCGTAGACTGTCGAAGTCTTACAATGCGCCCGTCAAAGTCAAACCCCAGGAAACTGACTTTCTGCGCCGGATGTGCACCGGAATACGAAAGAACCTCACCCGCGCAAACGCTTTCAAAATCAAGCTGAGCAACTCCGTTGCCATCAACCCGGAACACCTTGGTTTTCTCAGATTGCAGTTTAACGGAATCGACATCGGCCATTAGATTGATTGCCTCTACAAGTGCATCAAAGCCAGATTTTGGAACGGCAATAATAAAGTCATCGCAATAACGAAGATACAAGCCACCAACCCGTTCAACGGCAAGCCTGACCTTCATATCGATATCGGTCATATAGATGTTAGCGAGCACTCCACTTGCAGCAAGACCCTGAGGAATGCCGAGATCAATACCCGTTCGCCGCCACGGCCTGGTGATGACTTTACTTTTGTTTGCAAGAAACTCAGACCTTGGCAAGATAACATCCAGCTTATTAAGTTCACGAATAGACTTGAACCGAAGTTCGATAGCCGCTTCATTGATCATTTTCTCCCGAGTAGGATCGATTACTGGCCATGGAAATTCATGTCGAGCAGCCAAATCAGCAATAGGCCAGCACGAATAGCGAAGGATATTTTTAATAACTTGATAGTGATCGTCCGGCAAGCGTCCACTGGGAAACAACGAACGCAACGACGCTATTAGATGGGCATGATTTAGGTTGTCGAAGAAGCTCTCGAAATCACCCGTAAGCACAAAAGCCGAATCTTGCTCACGCATATAGTCGAATGCCTTTTTAGCTGAGGAAATATTGCTGCCAGCAGTTACGGCGCTGTCTGATGAAAGCGAAGAGCGGTACGCTACGGCAACCTCATTAAACTCTTCGGCAATAGCCTTCTTGTTATATAAGTCCGACCACAGATAAGAGTAGTACTGGAAGACGCGGTGATCGAAATGCGAGGCATAAGCGATATTGCGAACTTTGCAGCTTCGCTTACCTCCACGATACCGAACAGTAATGATCTCGTTGGAAATAAGAGGGTGGAACGCATGATGAGAAACGTATCCTGAATCTAAAATCTTGGCCTGAACTTCGGCAAAAGAGGCCCTATGATCGAAATGGGCATATGAACTTTTGGAACTATATCGAGGAATACGAGCGATATCGAACTCGGCCAAAATACCCCCCAAATAAATCAACCTGTCCGGATCAACAAGCGGCGGCTAACCCTCCCCGGACAGGCTAATCAAAGGCGCAGCAAGTGCAACCAACGCTTTCGCGGCCACCTAAAACAATGCTTGCCTATGGCATACTAGACGAAAGCGAGGAATTGGTACTTATGACCATCGAGGCTCTTATCCAGCTAGCAGCAGGCAACGCTGGTGTCAATGTTGCGAACGTCGGAATTTCGTCGTTTGCGATATTGACGGCAGTAGCGTACCCCATCGCCAGTTCGCGATGGGCAGTTAGCTTTATTCCCCATTCTTGCTTTGCTTAAACAGGTTATAAGAAATCGGCTCATGCAGTTAACAGCGCCTTGATGCACACCCAATTGTCTTGACGGCGGTCGCATCGAAAATGCTGGTGCGCCTCTACGGATACAAGGACTCCTCCATCTAATGCATGCACGCTAATGCATGCACACGGTCCGCGAGACAATATCACCGACAAGACCGTGAAAATCCCGATGTGCATAATCCAGGAGTTTGGATGCACAGACGGGTGGATTGTCATTGTTCAGATTGGTCGCTTCGCGCTCCTCGCCGACGGGCACATCGTTGAGGGCAAAGACATCAGCGCACAGCGAGGCCGAGGACCAACTCCCTCCCCCTCCCCAACATTCCCCAGAAAGTTCGCTGATGTTGACTGGGGTTCCCGTAAAATAATCCCCAACAAAATATGTGCGGAGTGCTGGCCTGGAGCTGCCTTCGGACCCTATTGGCTGCTCACCGAGAGGCTCCGCTATGAAACGATCCCTTTACTACCTGCTCTGCGCGATCGCGTGCACGTCCATGGTCGGCGCGACGTTGCCTATGGCAGCCATCGCAGAAGCTATGCAGCCTCAAGAAACCGCCGGGCAGCAGGCGCAAGCCGACGCAACGAGCAGCGACGCAGGCAAGGCCGAAGACGGCACCAACACAAGCACGACAGCAGATACCGTAGAGGACAGCACCGCAACATCCACCGGCACCAGCGCAGCCAACACGGAAAGCGCTTACGCCACCAATACCGGCACCACCGCCGCAACCGGCACCCCCGCCCCATCCCTCAGCACCCAGACCAACCCCACACCCGCCGCAATCTCCACCACGTCACAAACCGGCTACGCCCACTCCGCAACCGCAAGCCAAAACGGCGTCACCTTCACCGTCTCGTGGAACGACGCCCCCGCGGGCACCGCGACGACCTTCCACGTAACCCAGACCAGCGCCTCGTCCCAGGCCAAGGCGCGCATGGACGTGTCCACCTATGGGACGGCGGCAGCCAGGAAAGCGTCTGCGATCCGTCGCGCCAGGCATGGGCCAGCTACTACAGCCTTCGGGCCCGCGCTCGCGATCGGGCCCAAAGAATCCACGTGGGACCACAATTCACTTGCATGGAGCTAGCGAAGGTGCCTATCCCAAATCAGAAATGGTAAAACCAGCAGCAGCGCGATGCAGAGGGGCGCGGCCAGCAGAGTGACCACGCCCGAGTTGATGCGCTCGCGAATTTCTTGGGGGCTCAAGAGATGAGCTCGTTCACGCGCTTTTGCACAGACGCATAGAGGCTTCCGAGCTTCTTTGAATAGCCGGCGCGCCCCTGCTATGCGTCATACACGTTGCAATTGCCCCTACCTAGAAAGTGTATGGCACTTCGGTCAATCGCCGTTACGCTTTGGCCTACCTAGAACCGCAATCACGACGTTAACAAACACAAGCGCTGTTCCCAGCAGGAATAGCGCCAGGGAGGCGGCGATCCAGTTGCCGTCGGCGGTCTTGGGGAGCGTGACGGTGGAGACGCCAGCAGTCTTGGCCTTGGATGGCGTGGACGCCATGGTCTTGGTCACGGTCGTTTTGGTTGTCGTGATTGTCTTGGGCGTCGCAGCCGCGGGCTTTAGGACGGGATCCGTCGCGGACCCGGCACCGGGCCGCTCAACGGCAGGACCGGCACCGCCGGCCGGCTCGCCCGCGCCGCCGGGCACCTCGCGCCCGTCGGTCTCCCCCGGCGGCGCCGTGGCGCCCTGGGGCTCGATCACCACATGCGGCGCCATGTCGCCGGAAGCATTCGCCACGCCGCCGGCACCGAAGGCCCCTCCCGCAGGCGCCACGAACCGCGCAGACACAAGCGACCCGCCCGTGCACGCAACACCGCCGTCGGCACCGGTCGCATCGAGCCACGAGGCATCGACGGAAAGCCGACAGCCGGCCGCGCCAGCGCCAAGGCCCGCATCCTGCAGATACACGCCGTAGGCGCGCACGCCCGCTCCGGACCCGGCGCCCGCGGCAACGATGCGCCCGCCGCCGCGCACGGCCATGTCGCCTGCGATCACGCCGGCGAACGCCTCGTCCGTAATATCGGCCCCGTCCGCCCGGACATCGACGGTGCAGCCGTCCACCACGAGCGCCTGCGAAACGTGGATCCCGCACTGCGAGCCCGTCGCCGTCAGGGTCCCGGTGCCGCGAAGCGTCAGGTTGCCCCACACCTCCATACCGCACAGCGTGATGTCCGCATCGGGCGCATGCGACTCCGTCACGGAGTTTTGCCCGGCAAGCGTCAGCACCAGGTCGCCCTCGGCGCCGATGGCCCCACCCGCGTAGCCGTCAAGCTCCAGGTGGTCGGCATCGGTCCAGGCCCAGCCGGGGCCCGACGCGCCCGGCTCGCAGTACGTCGCGCCCGCGATGA
>NZ_QRLE01000009.1:55639-110260 GCF_003473055.1 Collinsella sp. AM13-34
GGGCCCGACGCGCCCGGCTCGCAGTACGTCGCGCCCGCGATGATGAGGCTCTCCGCGCCCGCGGCATAAGAAGGCCCGCCCAGCAAAACGCATAGGCAGGCCATGGCAGCGATCGCGATGTGATGACGGCTGGTGTGGGACTTGGCAGCAAACATACCCGCTCCGATCTTCGCAGGAGCCAATAGAATGTGCACCAGAAAATGCCCTGGTATCAGCAGTTATTAGTTTAGCGAGATCGATGCGGGGGCAAAGATAAATCGCGTGGGTAATGTCGACAATTAGGTGTAAATCGTTTTGCCAGTCGGTGAAAGGAGGAATGCAGGGTTATGCGTTAAGACGCGCTATCTTTGACACTCACGTTGCATATAGCTTCTGGGAATCTACTACCCGTTCCAGTTTGCTTCACCTTCCGCTCGCATCAGAGCGCGCCAAAGCTCACTGAGTCGCTAACTCGCTGTAATTAGCGAAGACGATCCCCCCCCCTCTATCCTGGATAAGACATGTAAAACCGATTATATTATTCAGACCCTGTTGTTTATATATTCGTCTGTTGCCCCATCTCGAGAAATGATTTTGCATGGGTGCCCAATCACAATCGAATGGCTTGGTACGTCGCAGTTAACATAAGTGTTCGGTGCAACGAGAACGTCGTTGCCTAAACGAACGCCACCAACAATAGTTGAGTTGACACCAAGCCAAACGCAATCGCCAAGAACAGGCGCACCTTTTCGTTTGCCGCGGTTTTCCCGACCAATTGTCACACCTTTGTGCATATTGCAGTTGCGACCGATAACGGCATTCGGGTTTACCGTAATGCCAAAAGCGTGACCCAGATACAAGCCTTCGCCAATCGAGGTGGCAGGCGCGATCTCGAGACCATATTTGCAAGCCATCCTCTTTCGAAAAAGATGCCATAAAGGATTGTGCGAATTCTGGCACTTTCGAAGTAGCCAAACAAACCTCAAAGCATGGTTTGAGAGAATAGACCCCCCCCCAAAGCGAATACGGTCACTGCTGTATACATTCGACATTGCTATCACCCAGCTAATTCCCGTAGAACTCGCGATACCACTTCGCGAATTCACGAAGACCGTCCTCGAGCGGCGTTGCGGGTTTGTAACCAAAATCGCGCTCCAAGGCGCCAGTATCCGCATAGGTTACAGGCACGTCACCAGGCTGCATAGGAACGAGCTGCTTATGCGCCTCGAAATCGTAATCGGCGGGGAGCACGCCCTCCTCAACCAGCACACGCTGCAGCGTATCAACGAAGATCAGCAAGTTCTCGGGATTCGAATTGCCGATGTTATACACGCGATGAGCGGCCATTGGCAAACCATCAACACCGATCTTGACCTCAGGAGCGCCGTCCATGACCCTGCGCACGCCCTCCACAATATCGTCCACGTACGTAAAGTCGCGTTTACAATCGCCCATGTTGAAAATCTTAATCGTATCGCCACGACGCAACTTCTCGGTGAAGCCGAAGTATGCCATGTCGGGCCTTCCCATGGGCCCATACACCGTAAAGAAGCGCAGGCCCGTGGCTGGGATGGAGTAAAGCTTGGAGTAGGCCGCGGCCATTAGCTCGTTGGACTTCTTTGTGGCGGCGTACAGGCTCACCGGAGAGTCTACACGGTCGTCCTCCGAGAAAGGCACTTTCTCGTTGCCGCCGTAGACGGAGGAAGAGCTCGCGTAGACAAGATGCTTCACCGGGTGGCGCCTGCAAGCCTCCAATATATTGAAGAACCCTACCAGGTTGCTGTCTATGTAGGCCTTGGGGTTCTCGATGGAGTATCGCACACCGGCCTGGGCGGCCAAGTTCACCACAACGTCGAAGCCGTTCTCAGCGAACAGGCGCTCTATCAACGCGGCATCGCACAGGTCGCCGCGCACGAAGGCGAAACGCCCCGCCTTGTCCACCTCCGCCAGCATTCGCAGGCGAGCCTCCTTGATGCCAGGGTCGTAGTAGCTGTTCACGTTGTCCAGACCGATGATCGCGTCGTCGGTGGTTTCGAGCAGCCGCTTCACCAGAAACGCCCCGATGAAGCCGGCGGCGCCAGTGACGAGGACTTTTCTATCCTGCATATATACCCCACTCTTTCGTTTTAAGGAAGTCCTGAGATGGAACTCCCAACAAGTTAATTACAGACCTCAAAACGTTTTAAAGCCGCCGCCCTTGACCAGCTTCAGCAGCACCCTCCTACTCTTGGGCAAAGCAAAGCAAATCGCGAAATAGACAACGACGCACCCTACAATGTCCAACCCGACGCCAAGCCAGTTGCTAGATGCGAGTCCATACGTCACCCATGCAAATGCGCACATCATCGATGTGCAGAAAATGGGCTCCTTGAGCGACAACATAGTGCGCCCAAACGAAAGGCCAACCACGAAATATGTGACCACTTGGTTGATAGCAATCAAAAGGATTCTCAATCCCGCATCAGCCCACACGACGGCATCGAACCCTTGCATAGCCGCCACGGTCATAAGCGGCGTCATCAACACGAGGTACATCACCTGCACAAGCGTAGACACGCGCGGTTTACCAAGAGAGCGATACATCTCGCTGCTGTAGTATGAGAGCAGCACCATCGGCCCCTGCACCAGCCCATACAACCCGAACATGAGCGTCGCCTCGCCCCACTGATCGCCGAGCAACAGGGCCACCAAAGGCTCGCGGAATACGAAGATACCCGCAGACAACGGCAACAGGAACAATGCCACCATGAACTGGAAGCGTCGCAGATAAGCAACGTATTCTTCCCGATCAAACTGAAGGCGCGAAAGTGACGAGAACAAGATGGGCGTCGTAGCGTTCGTGATAATCCCGAAGCACCCGCTCACAAAGGTGACTGGCGTCTTGTAATATCCCAACTCAGCCGCACCCAGGAAATGCCCCACGATAAAGGTGCCCGCCCAAGAGGAAAGCCATATGGTGAACGACTCCAAAAGCGTCCATCCGCTGAATGAGAACATAGCCTTCAGCATGTTGAAGGAGTAGAAAAAACGCGGCTTCCACTCAGACAGCAGAGTCAGCCCCACTGCATTTACAATATTCGCCGCCAAAGTGCCAACGATAAGTGACCAGTAACCAAATCCCATAAACGCCAGTACAAGCGTCGAGCCGAAGTTAAGTAAGGTCGACGTCAGTCTCACCGGCATAAGCGACTTGAAATCGAGATTACGGTGGAACAACGCCATCTGAATGCTCGAAAACGACGTCAACGGGAGAGAGAGGCAGGCCACGGCCAAGGGAAAGCCCAGCGACGGATTGCCCACGAAGGTGGCCACCGGATCGTTGAATATGGCAATGAGACACCACAGGACCACCGATATGCCGAAGTTCGTCCAAAAGGCCACGTTAGCGTTGGCATGCAGGTCTTTTTTGTCTCGGAAGCTGTGTTGCACCAGGTACTTCTGGAACCCGGCGTCCGCGAACATGTCGGCAAAGCTCACTACCATGGTGACGGTCGCCACCATGCCAAACGCCTCTGGCGCCAGCAGCCTCGCTAAGACGAGCTGCGAGATAGGCGAGATGATTTTGGCGATAATCTCGGTTGCCAGAGACCACTTTGCCGCGCTTGCCGACCTCGCCCGGAGGTCTTTTGTGTCGGACATACTAAACCTCCATGAAGAAACGCCGGAGCGCGCTTACTGGCTGATTATCCATGCGCACGCACTGAATGCAGCTTTCGTTTGCCATCATTCCTCGTTTTCACGTTGGGGCAAAGAAACCATTTGCCCCAACGTCCTCTCCGCCTCAGCGGGGCTGAAAGGCGTAAACCCGCCCCACGGGTAGAAAGTCAGCTCGCCGACGAGAACGCGCCCCTTGCAGATGAAGAGGTCGACCCTCAAGAAAGGTACACCGTCACTCAGTTTCCTTGATAGCTCGAGCATCTCGCTGAGCTGCTCCGGGGCAGGGATCGTCTCTTCGGAACTCGCGTATCCCATCGCCAAAGGCAGCAGATTCCACTCAGTGTCGTAGAAATCGTTGTACCTCTTCTCAGAATCGTTCTTGTCCCCGTGGCAATAAGAAATCAGCCGGGGTTCCCCGTCAAAGCAGAAGAAGTCGAACTCGTCGATGCCTTCCCAGTTATCGTCTTCATCACGGGCATTATCGCCCTCGCTCTCCAAGAACTCCTCGGCGAACACGACGGGCTTCACGTTCTTGTAAGGCCATTCCCTGCACCCGTAAAAATAATTCTGCTTCAAATGACCCCGAAAAAAGTCCTTGGCACTGTTGAGATCGAAGTGTCCCTTGTCAGTGCAGATGAGCACGCCGCCGCAGTCGTGATTCGTTTTGAGTACGAACTTCTCCGGTAGCCCACTCACATCGATGTCATCAGCGGAATTCCAGGCGCCCAACGTCTTGACCACGTGCTCGGAGCCCACACGCGAGGCAATGAGGTCCTTAGCGCGGTACTTGTCGACCATGGTCGTGTACGCAGGGTTGTGATCGTTAAGCTTCAGCCACTGCATCTTCTCAGTGAAGGTCACCGGCGAGTCTATGCTAGGCCACATGCCCAACTTGGCGCGATGCATCAATCGAAGGTGCGTCCTGTCGGAAACCCATTTCGTTAGACCCTTCGACGTAAAGGCACAGTAGGCCATCCACGGGTCACTTAGGTATTTTTTAATTTTGCTTTCCATATATACAATTTCCTTAAGTCCGAGCTTAAACAAAGCGTTTTACTTTTTAATTCTCTGCGCTACACATGGAACAAGCCCTGGGCGTATGCAAACCACCAACGTAGACTTTGCTCGTATATGCCCGAAACGGTTTCGGGCACTATTTACCCCATCCAGACGAACGAATAAGACTCGATACCAAGCCCGGTATGAAGCAGGTAGGCATAAAAGGCGTAGAAAAGGAACCAGACAACTAGAAAACAGCCAAGACAAAAACGGGCTTTTATTTTCCGAGCGTCCTTCACGAAGCCTCCGAAAATCACGGGGCCTAATACGGTGAAGTAATAGGCTATGCGGCCGGCGTTGGCAATCACATAAGAGGACGCCGAAGCCAAAATGCCTAAAGCGTAAAACACGAGCGGCATCCGGTTGGCTTTGAGCCGCGACGTTCCGTCGCTCTCAACCGGGGCAACATTCGCAGTTTCGCGGCTGACGAAATATGCGATCGCGAGGACGGTCGCCTGCGCAAAAACCATCAACCCGATGCTCGATTCGTTCACGGAGTAACGCGCATACCGGTCGACGAGCTTAGAGCCCGCATAAGCTGCCAGGAACAGCAGGGCAACCGATGCAAGCATCTTCGCGGCGAACTGCGATCGGCTCTTGCTTTTGTTGGAAAATAGGTAGTAGATGAGGAATAGGACCCCTATCAGGGCGGACGCGTGCAAAAGAGCGCCAACAGCCCACCAAGCGCAAAAAAGCAACGGCTTATTCTGTTCTAAAAACCTGGTTGCGTAGAAAACCAGCGAGACTGCAATCATCTGGCACGTCAGACACATAGACAGCGGGAACACCGTTGCCGTATAGACGAACATCGCAAACGAGAGCGATGCCGTTCGTCTAAAATCCCAAAGCCTGAAAGCAAAAAAGGCGTTGGTGATCAGCGACTCGACGACGAGCAAGAACGAGTAATTGTTACAGATATGGAGCACCGCACTTGTGAAGACACCGTACGGAACGCTGAACGTATGGTTCCACATCGTGGTCCCATACGCGTAGAAGTACTCGATTCCCTCTTTATAACCCAGGGTATCCTGCCCAACCGCATACGACCTCAAGCCCCCGACGGCGGTAAGAAGAACCACGGCAGCGACCAGCCCAGCCTTACTTTTGCCGTTTTCCGACATGCGCGCAAGCGCCGCTGAAAGCAAAACGACAAGAAAGTAGAAAAGCGATGTTTCGATAAAGTTCATCCGAATACCAGCCTCACGAAACCGGGAAGCTCCGAATTGATTTCATAGCCCGAGCCTTTCAAATCCCTCGCACTGGCGCTTGACCCTATGCGATCCGCGGAGAGCGCGGCGTCGGCCCATTCGTCCAGAGCGTCGCCCAGACTTTTGTAAACGACGTTCTCGCAAATGCCAACCTCCCGCGTGATGGAGTCGCTAATCACGCAAGGGAGTCCGTTTGCCTGCGCCTCGACGACGACGTTCGGCAGGCCTTCGTAGACAGAGGGGAAGATGAAGACGTCCATAGCCGAATAGAGACGGCGGACATCGCTCCTAACCCCGGCAAACAGCACCCTATCGGTCAATCCGAGCTCGGCAACGCGCCTCTCAACGGCCGTGCGTGTCTCGCCTTTGCCGACGAGAATGAGGACGGCGTCTGGCCTTCTCCGGGCGATTTCAGCAAAAACATCGACAAGGAAGAGGTGGTTCTTCTGCTCACTGAACCTCCCGACGTGCCCGACGACATAGGACTCGGCAGGAACGCCCAGTTCGCGCTTAACATCGTCCCGTGTCGAAGCGTCATAGGCGTAGTCCTCGAGGTTGAGCGCGTTCTTCATGAGATGGAAACGCGGCCCCGATACCCCCGCCTTGCCGAACATGTAGACGCCCGCCTCGGTAGACGGGGCGGCGAAGTCGGTCGCCGCAACCCTGACAAGGGGCTTGAAAAGATTGTGCAGCAGGGTCTCCTTTTTGCTGTTCGAAACTGTACCCGTGTTGCTTGACCTGAATATGGTTCTGGACACGCCTCCGAATCTCATGGCGAGCAAATCAAGACAGGAAAGACTGTGCTGAGACGACCTGACAGCACAGCAATAACCGCCGTCCCGGGCTATCTGCATGAGCCGCTTGAACGAAGCGACCGGCCCGGCCTCGGTCTTCTTGACTGTGTGCACAATTCTGCCGCCCATCGACTCGATTTCGGCGTCGTAAAAGCCCGGCACGTCGGACGACACACAGAAGTCGAGCTGATAGCGCGACTTGTCCAAAGCCCGGTAATACTTCATGAATACCGTCTCGGCCCCGCCGGTGTCCATCGAGGTCACGATATAGAGGGCCTTCTTCATTGGACGATCACCGCATCGGATTTCTCGATCAGCTTCTGCAGCGCCTTTTTAGCAATCGCCTTCCTGCGGTTGGCCGGAGATTCCTGATAGCGCTCGTATACCTCGGCCTTCACCGCGAACCTTGCGTCGCCTGAAAGATCCGCCATTGCGCGGAGCTGCGCTATATGTAGATGATGGTAGGCGGGAGAGGCGATACGCTTTTCCATGTCGTAATAAGACCAGAAGCCGGCGTCGTAGTCATCCAAATGGCAAGCCAACGTCTCCGCAGAGTGCTTGAATGGCCCGGCGAAGCGCGCGTCGACCAACGATGCGTCATAGAGACCGAAAAGGCTAAACACCCAACCGTTCATGACACTGCGCCTGGGGCGTTGAGGGTACTCCTCCAGGAACAGTTCTCCCCCGTCATGCGACGACACGCCGCCATTGTCCATGTCGATAAGCATGAACTCGGCAGCTTTCAGCGCCGCAACTCTATAGCACTCGTCCCCGAAAGCCGCATGGGCCCTCAGCAGCATCGAGCACCCCTCGCCTTGGGCCATCGAGGAGACGGAGTACTTAGCGCTGCCTATCGGACCAAATGCGTCCCAAGAGCCGTCATCCCGCTGGGCGCCGATCGCCCAATCCGAGCATACCCTTAGTGCGTCGAGAAAGCGCTCAACTTCATCCGACCTGAGAATGCTCAAGTCGTAACAGCCCAAACCGTATTGGAAAATGGCGATGGGGAAATGCACCCGCGCCCCACCGGCGATGACGCTAACAGGGACACCGCCCTCGTCGAGCAGAGTACTGCCAGTGACCTTGCCGGTCAAATCGTTGTAGTACCCGGACAACTGTCCGACATTATAGGCCCTGCCCATGCTCTGCTCTACGGCCACAGCCGTCTTGCCAGTGAGCATTTTGCTCCACCTTTTGAGCATGGTCATCTTCTGCGCAATCTGGCCCATCATTCACCTTCGTTTCTGTAATCGACTCCGAGCGAGCGCACAAGCCCCTCCACGTTGGCCTCCAAACGGAAGTCCCTCTCCCAAACGGCCCTTGCAGCGCGCCTCATAGAAGACCCTTCGGCCTTGCCCAAAAAGACGAATCGCTTTATGGCCGCGGCGACATCTTCCGGTCCACAGTCGCTAGGTAGGAGAAAGCCGTTGACGCC
Organism: Collinsella sp. AM13-34; assembly: GCF_003473055.1. NCBI lineage: Bacteria > Bacillati > Actinomycetota > Coriobacteriia > Coriobacteriales > Coriobacteriaceae > Collinsella > Collinsella sp. AM13-34. The sequence continues at coordinate 63,772 of NZ_QRLE01000009.1, forward strand.
ATCGCTTACTATCTCGTGGGTTCCGCCAACGTCCGTGGCGATGACGGGAATGCCGAATCCGCAGGCCTCCATGATCGAAAGCGGCAGGCCCTCGCTTGACGAGACGTTCACGAAGACGTCGAAATGCTTCGCTGCGTACTCCCCCAAAAGCGCGTCGTTCGGCAAAGCCCCCGCGAACTTCGCGGTGGAGTGCGTCAGCAACGAGCAGGCGGCCCTCGCCTCCTCGAGCTGTGGGCCGTCGCCGTAATGGGTCCATTCGACGCGAAGCCCTTCGGCATCAAGAAGGGTGACAGCCTTAGCAAGAAGAGGCACGCGCTTAACGTCGACAATACGCGAGCACGAGACGACCCGCAACGGGCAGGTCAACGGCTCGCCGGACTTGTCTGGCATCTCCCGCGTTCCGAGATAGGAGGTCGTCACCTTGCCCTCATGGCCCGGCCAGTTCGCGTTTATGTATTCCTCCCCGTCTTTCGAGCAGGGAAGCACTCCGGAAAGCTTGGATAGGAGGTATCCCCGGAAGGGCAAATAATGCACATCGGTACGATCTGCATACAGATCGTACCCATGTGCACGCGCAACGGCGCGTGCACATGGGTACGTGCCGGTCAGCCAAGCAGCGACCAAAGCGGTGTCGTAAAGCCAAAAGCTGTATATGTGCGTGGGCTCAAAGCCAAAGCGGACCAGTTCCTCCGCAAGCACGTCCGCCTTTGCCTTCGCCCTCGCGGCAAAGTAGCCCCGAAACACGCGCTTTCCGATTCCATGAACGGATTCTGTGGCATAGGCCTCACGAACGTCCGCACCGCCCAAAAGGGGAAACGCGATCCCTTTGACTGCAAGCAAAGCCTTGTCCTTGGAGGTATTACCGCAACCCAAGGCCAGGGGCGTCACATTGCCCGGCAGCGCGCAGGTGGGCGCGTCACCCGGCTGCGCCTCGGTCCCCACGGCGAGCACCTCGTCGAAATAGGTCGAAAGAACGCCTATCTCGTTCTCGAGATAGGACTCAGCGGCGACCTCGCCGCGGTTAAAGGGGAACCTCCTCGTCAGAAGGAGCAGCCGTCTCTTTTTTTTATCAGCAGTAATCGCCACAAATACTAATCCCTCTTGAATAGGTCGCGGGTATACACCTTGCCGGCAACATCGGCCAGATCGTCGCTCCACCGGTTGGCAATGATCACGTCGCACTCGGCCTTGAACTTCTCAAGGTCATGCGTCACCTCGGAACCGAAGAATTCCGGCGCGTCCAGCGTTGGCTCGTAGACAACGACCGGCACTCCCTTGGCCTTCACGCGCTTCATAACGCCCTGGATGGAACTGGCGCGGAAATTGTCGGAGTTCGACTTCATGGTCAGGCGGTACACGCCCGCCACGGGCTTCTCCTTGCCTTCGTATACCTTGTCCCACAGCAGTTGCAGTACCTCGTCTGCAATGTAGTCCTTGCGAGTGCGGTTGGCATCGACGATGGCCTCGATAAGGTTCTGAGGCACGTCCTTATAGTTGGCCAGCAACTGCTTGGTGTCCTTGGGCAGGCAGTAGCCGCCGTAGCCGAAGGAGGGGTTGTTGTAGTGGGAGCCAATGCGGGGCTCTAGGCACACGCCATCGATGACGTCCTTGGTGTTGAGTCCCCTCATCTCGCAGTAAGTGTCCAGCTCATTGAAGTACGCCACGCGAAGTGCCAGGTAGGTGTTGGCGAACAGCTTCACGGCCTCCGCCTCGGTGGTACCAAGAACGAGCTGCGGGATGCCCGTCGTGCCATCAGGGTTGGTGCGCTCAAGCTCGGCGGGGCCGACGCCTTGGGCGAGCAGCCCAGCAAACGTCTTTGCGGCCTTCACAGCTTCCTCGTCGTCCTTGGGCGCGCCCACAACGATGCGGCTAGGGTGCAAATTATCGTAGAGCGCCTTGCTCTCTCGAAGGAACTCGGGGCTGAAGATGATGCGGCTGTCGCCAAGCGTCTCGCGAAGCGACGAAGTGTAACCCACAGGGATGGTCGACTTGATGACAATCCAGGCCGTCGGGTTCACCGAGCGGATTGCCGAAATTGCGGCTTCAACAGACGAGGTGTCGAAAAAGTTGCGGTCCGAGTCGTAGTTCGTTGGCGTGGCCACGATGGCGAAATCCGCGCCTGTATAGGCCTCGGCGACGTCCACGGTTGCATGCAGGTCGAGCTTCCTCGTGCCCGCCTTAGCCTCGGCCAGGAAGAGCTCAATCTCGTCGTCCTGGATGGGCGACTGAAAAGCGTTAATCTTCTCTACCTTCTCGGAGACGATGTCGAGCGCGCGCACCTCGTTGTGCTGCGAGAGCAGAACGGCCAACGAGAGCCCCACATAGCCGGTGCCGGCGACTGCTATCTTCATTTTTTCGGACATATCATTCAACCTTTCGTTAAGAGCAGGCACACATATGAAATAGTTAGGATTTCGCCTTGCCGAAGAACTTCAGCGCCTCAGAGACGCAGGCGGCGGGCGATGAGGCAATGGCCTTTAAGGCGTAAATCACAGCTTGGCCTGGCTGGTTGCTGCGCTTCATAGCGAAGGCGAGCACGGCGTTGTGGCGAAATTCGATGTAGCGCACATCCTTCTTGCTGAGGCGCGGGTAGTAGCCGCGCACCACCTCGTGCCTTGCGACCTCGCCGTTTACCTTGTTCTTGCCAAGCGAGAGCCTCTCGCCGGAATGGAGGTACTGCCTCACGTGCACCTCGGGCATGTAGCCCATGTGGGCGCCAGCCTCTATGCAGCGCAGCATCAGCCACCAGTCTTGGCCGGTCGCCACCTCGCCGAAACCCTCAGTGCGGTCGAACAGGTCGCGCCTGAGCATATAGATGGCCGTTGGGCTTATCGGCGTTAGGAGGTGCGCGCGCAGCAGACCCTCGGTGGAGAAGTCCTCGCAATGGTCGAGCCTGCGGTGCTCCACAAGCCGGCCACGTTCGTCATACCACGAGACATCCTGCCAGCTCATGTCGAGGGAGTTTTCCTGCATGAAGGCGACCTGGGTGGACACCTTGTCAGGCAGGAACTCGTCGTCATCGTCGAGGAACGTGAGGTACTCGCCCGTCGCCTGGCGGCAGGCGTAGTTGCGCGCCGCCCCGCCGCCGGTCTGGCCGGAGGTGTGCAGCAGCCTAAAGTGCGGAAGGCTCGCGGCATAGGGGGCGACCGCCGCGTCGGTCTCGGCGCTTTCCGGCCACTCCGGCCGATTGTCGCTCACTACAATCAGTTCGATGTTCTCCGCGCCGTAGTCCTGCGCGGCGATTGAGTCCAGGGCCACGCGAATCCTGTCAGAGCGCTTGTAGGTCGGCACCACGATCGAGACGAGGGGTTTGTCAGCACTCATGCGCTACCTCCCCGTCTTCTTCTTGCCGAACATGACGCCAAAGGTCTTGAAGAAGACCTTCCAGTCTGCCTTGAGGCTGGCACCCTTCGCGTAGGCAAGCTCGAACTCCTGGCGCAGGCCGTTCTCGAAGGTCGCGAGGTTGCGCGGGCCCGACTGCCAGGCACCGGTAATGCCCTGCGGGACGGCAAGCACCTGCACCTGTTGCTCGTGCGTAAAGTTCCCGAGCTCCTCGTAGGTGATGGCGCGAGGGCCGATGACGGAGAGCTGGCCCGCGAGCACGTTGAAGAACTGGGGCAGCTCGTCCAGGGAAGTCTTGCGCAGGACGCGGCCTAGCTTGGTGATGCGGGGATCGTTTGTGACCTTCCGCTCGCGGTGCCACTCCTCGATCTGCTCGGGGCTGAGGTACTTCTCCACGTCGTTGGCGTCGGCGACCATGGAGCGGAACTTGAGCACGCGGATGGGGCGACCGAAGCGCCCAGCCCGCTCGTGCGCATAGATGGGAGCACCCTTGGTGTCGGCCGCAATGAACGCGCAAAGAACCGTGCCAGGGATAAGAGCCACGACGCAGACGCACGCACTGAACGCGATGTCGAACGTGCGCTTCACGAAGCGGTAGCCAAGCGATCGCGTGTCGAGCGCACGGGACTCTGCAGCGAACTCGGGCGAGCCCGGGAGGCTCACCGCACCCGTGTTTGCAGCGGAGCCGACCCCAGCACCCGCCGTGCCCTTGCGCCGGTCCATGGCCCGAGCAATGAGCGTCGCCCCCACGGGCGCATTATTCTCTGTTACTTCTTTAGCAGTCACAATAAAACTTTCGTTCCTGTCCCCAGGAACCCCCCCCCCCAAATCCACAAATTCAAAAACCAAATAAATTGCCGGTGCAACGTATCCCTTACGTTTTGCTGGGAACGTCCAGCGGAAGCAGCTCCCTAAAAGCGGAGACGCCTTCGCCCACGTCCACCAGGCACCAGCGCTTATGACGGTCGACCTTTTTAACGCGGGCCTCTTGCCCCACAAGTGGACCCTGCTCTATGTGCAGCACGCCATCTTCTATGCGCGCCACGCTGTTGCGCACCACTCCGTCGTCGTCCAGCACGCTGCGGTACCACTCCTGCGCATCGTCCGGCATAGGCGCATAGGCCCGCTCCCTGCTGCCGGCAATGCGGCAGCCAAAGCTCAGTTGAGCCAAAGCCCTATCGAGCGCTGCGGCATCGTGCGTGGCGACGAAGAAATATTCCTTGTACATGGGTTTGGTTTGGAGCGACCAGGCGCCGTCCCGCTTAAACCAGAACTCCTTTTGCATCACAAAAGCGTCCTGCATCAGATCGTGCGGGATAATACGGCGGACCTTTTCGCAGGTCTCGCGCTCTTTACCGTTGGGGGTGTGGACCAGATACCAGCGGACGCGGCCATGCTGGCTGTTGGTAGTTGCGCCGTTGAATGCGCCCGGCAGTTGCTCTTGGCGCCGCGTTGTCTGCTCCATCTCTCGCCCCCTTTTCTGGCTTTGCGACGCACGCAAATACCGGGGCGTTTAGAACATCTTCTCGCTCGCAGCTAGGCGCAGTCGCAAAAGTACAGGTTTTTGTATCTTTCGACGCGAGCCATTATACAAGTTAATTCGGACTGTTTTCCCAGATTGCACAAATTGCGGCGCGAAAGGACACATCTCCATAGCCCTCTACAAAAACCTGTACCTTTTTGCACAACAAAAAAGGCGCTCTACCAGCGGCTTTTTCTCGTTTTGGCATTAAAAAAGGCGACCGCCCTTTGTGGACGGTCGCCTTTCGTTGTTTCTGTTGGGTTGCCTTAGGCGCGGGTTTTAATCTCCTCGAGTACCTTGGCAACAAACTCGTCAACGCTCATCTGAACGGTCTCGTTGGAGCGATCGCGGACGGAGATGTTGCCGGCCTCGACCTCCTTCTCGCCCAGGATAAGCATGTAGGGCACGCGGTCGATGCTGCGGGCCTCGCGGATCTTGTAGCCAATCTTCTCGTCACGGTCGTCGCAGACCACGCGGATGCCGGCCTCCTCCAGCTTGGCGCACACCTCGTGGGCGTAGTCGCGGCTCTTCTCGGAAACCGGAAGCGCCTTGACCTGCACGGGGGCCAGCCAGGTGGGGAACTTGCCAGCAAAGTGCTCAATCAGAATACCGATGAAGCGCTCGATGGAGCCAAAGCACACGCGGTGCAGCATGATGGGGCGCTTCTTGGTGCCGTCGGCGTCTACGTACTCCAGGTCAAAGTTGAGCGGCATCTGGAAGTCGAGCTGGACGGTACCGCACTGCCAAGTGCGGCCGAGCGAGTCCTCCAGGTGGAAGTCGATCTTGGGGCCGTAGAAGGCGCCGTCGCCCTCGTTGACCTCATAGTCCATATGCAGCTGCTCCAGAGCGGTGCGCAGGCCCTCCTCGGCGCGCGCCCAGTCCTCGTCGGAACCCATGGAGTCCTCGGGGCGGGTAGAAAGCTCAACGTGGTACTTAAAGCCAAACTTTTGGTACACGGAGTCGATGAGGTTGACCACGCCCACGATCTCGTCGGTCAGCTGGTCGGGACGCACAAACAGGTGGGCGTCGTCCTGGTTAAAGCAGCGCACGCGGAACAGGCCGTGCAGGGCGCCGCGCAGCTCGTGGCGGTGCACCAGGCCAATCTCGCCGGCGCGGATGGGCAGCTCGCGGTAGGAGTGCGGCTTGGAGGCGTACACCAGCACGCCGCCCGGGCAGTTCATGGGCTTAATGCAGTACTCCTCGTCGTCGATGACGGTGGAGTACATGTTGTCCTTGTAGTGGTCCCAGTGGCCCGAGGTCTTCCACAGCTGCTTGTTCATGATGAGCGGCGTGGAGATCTCCACGTAGCCGGCCTTGTGGTGAATCTCGCGCCAGTAGTCCAGCAGCGTGTTCTTAAGGATCATGCCGTTGGGCAGGAAGAACGGGAAGCCGGGGGCCTCGTCGCGCATCATAAAGAGGTCCATCTCGCGGCCGATCTTGCGGTGGTCGCGCTTCTTGGCCTCCTCCAGCATGTGCATGTGCTCGTCGAGCTCTTCCTTGGTGGCAAAGGCGACGCCGTTGATGCGGGTGAGCATCTTGTTGTCCTTGTCGCCCTTCCAGTAGGCGCCCGAGACGCCAGTGAGCTTAAAGGCCTTGAGCGCCTTGGTATAGCAGATGTGGGGGCCGACGCACATGTCGATGTAGTCGCCCTGCTGGTAGAAGGTGATGCGGGCGTCGTCGTCCAGGTCGCCGATGTGCTCGACCTTGTACTTCTCGCCGCGCTCCTCCATAAGGGCGATGGCCTCGGCGCGGGGCTTCTCGTACACGGAGAACTTGAGGTTCTCCTTGACGATCTTTTTCATCTCGGCCTCGATCGCGGGGAAGTCGTCCTCGCTGATCTTGACGCCCTCGGGCAGGTCGACGTCGTAGTAGAAGCCGTTGTCGGTCGCGGGACCGTAGGCAAAGTCGGCCTCGGGGTACAGGCGCTTGATGGCCTGCGCCATGATGTGCGCGGCGGAGTGGCGGATGACGTGCGTGACCTCGTCCTGTGGGAGCTCGGCCACCGAACCGTCATTGTAGAGTGCCTTCATGGGTATGTTTTCTCCTCTCGGATGCCTGATGCAAGTGCGTGCGATGCGCTCGGCGTTTTAACTTGCATCATTATAGGCAGGTTGCCTTGGTATACAAGCGCCCGCCGCACCTTAATGGCACGGCGGGCGATTTTCTACGCATGCTTCATCGTGTGGGGGCGGAGTGTGGGGCGCGCGTGGCTTGCGGCGCCCGTGGCTTGCGGCCGACCCGACGATGGATGCGTTACTGGATGCGAGTTCGGCAGTAGGGGCAGACCTTCCAGTGCGCATCGAGCGGGCGATGGCAGCTGGGGCATACGTTGCGAACCTGGGTGTCGCACACCGGGCAGACGACGAAGTCCTTCTCGATGGGCGCGCCGCACTGCGGGCAGGTGCCATACTGGGCAAGCTGGCGCTCACGCAGGGCCATGTCCAGCTCCTGCTCCTCGCGGTCGGACGCGTAGGAGTGCGGGCGCAGGACCAGGTAGGCAATGAGACCCACAAACGGGATAAGGGCGATGATGCCCCATGCCACGTAGGCGCTGGCGCCGCGGCGGCGAGCGTCGATGAACACATAGACGACCGACAGCACATACAGGGCGATGATAAAGCCAACGAAGGCATAGACGACGCCCATAAGCTGCGGCGACATGAGCTCGGAGATGTACTTGGACATTACGGGTACCTTTCGGAATATTAACAGTCCGGTCAAGTTTACCACGGGGTTTGTTTATATGGGACCACGGCTAGACGCTGGGCTGGCGCGGACACAAACATCTCAATCTGTAACAGGTGGAGGCGAAATCCGGGTCTAGATGTTACAGATCGAGACACAGGGGTCCCTCCCCGACTTCAATCTCGATCTGTAACAGTTACTCGACAAAATCGGGTCCAAATGTTACAGATCGAGACATTCAAAATCCGTCGGAAGGTTTGTCTCGATCTGTAACATCTAGAACCCAAATCCTCAGCTAACTGTTACAGATCGAGACAAAGAGAACCGTCCACACCGAATGTCTCAATCTGTAACAGCTACTCGGCAAATACAGTCCCAGATGTTACAGATTTAGACAAACCATTCTCTCCCCGACTTAAATCTCGAACTGTAACATCTGGAACCCAAAAACAGTTCTTACTGTTACAGATCGAGAAGATCGTGCGCCTGTGGACTCAACATCTCAATCTGTAACAGGTAACGGCGCAGACCGCGAGGTTGGGCGGGAAGATCTCGCGTTCTAACGTGGCCGGCATCCGTGCTGAGCCGGCCCACGCCTGCCGTTGGCGGATGCAGTGGGGCTGTTCGCCGCATTGCCGCTGCACTGGGGGTCTGCAGACCGTAGGATAGTCTTATTGACAGCCTGTCAACTTGTCTGGGAGGCACTGTGACAGAAACGTTTGATATCGCGGTTGTGGGCGCGGGCATCACCGGGTGTGCCATTGCGCGGCAACTCGCGCGCTATGACCTGACCATTTGCGTGGTCGAGGCGGCCAACGATGTCGCCCTAGGCGCATCGAAGGCCAACGGCGGCCTGGTACACGCCGGCTACGATCCGGCGCCGGGCACCGTAAAGGCGCAGGTCAACGCCCGCGGCTGCGAGCTATATGGCACGTGGGCCCAGGAGCTCGGCTTTTTGTTTTGCCGCACCGGTTCGATGGTGCTGGGGTTTAACGACGAAGACCGCGCACACCTGGAGAAGCTGCGCCAGAATGGCGTGGCCAACGGCGTGCCCGAACTGTCGATTATCGGCCCCGAGCGCATCCGCGAGCTGGAACCACGCGCGAGTGCCGAGGCGACGTGCGCGCTGTGGTGTCCCTCCACTGGCTTTGTGGATCCGTTTGAGGTCGCCATCGCTGCGCTGGAGAACGCCGTGGCCAACGGCGTGACGTTTATTCGGTCGGCTCCGGTGGAAGCAATTGAGGTTGCCGGCGGCGAGGCTACCGACGGGGCTGCGCGCTTTACGCTGGTGACGCCTGTCGGCGATGTGCGCTGCCGCTATCTGATCAACGCCGCGGGCAACGGTGCAGCGGACATCTCGCATATGGCGGGCGCCGAGGAGTTCCAGATGGTCTGGCGCCAGGGCAACATCGTGGTGCTGGACAAGGAGCCGCGCGCGCTCATGCCGCTCTACCCCGTGCCCACGCCAGTGTCCAAGGGCGTAATCGTCACGGGCACGGTCCACGGCAACACCGTGATCACCGCGACGGCTGCCGTGCGCGAGCCGGGCGACACGCAGACCTACGCAAGCGATGTGAACGCGCTGCTGACGGGAGCACGCAAGCTGGTGCCCGATCTGGACACGCGCCGCGTGGTGCGCGCGTTTGCCGGCGGGCGTCCGGTCATTCAGGGAACAAACGACTTCTTTATTGGGCAGTCCGCCGTGGTGCCAGGCCTGTTCCAGGCGGCGGGCATTCAGTCGCCAGGCGTGGCGAGCGCGCCGGCCATTGCCGAGCGCATGGAGCACGTGATGCGCGAGGCGGGCGTTGCTTTGCGCGAACGGGCCGATTGGGATCCGATTCGACACGCGCCGGACGACTTCGACCGTACGCCGCTTGCACGCAAGGAGGAGCTCATTGAGTCCGACCCTGCATGGGGGCAGATCGTCTGCCGCTGCGAGACAGTGCCCGAGGCCGAGATCGTGGCCGCGATTCGACGCCGCCCGGGTGCGGTTTCGGTCGAGGGCGTCAAGCGGCGCTGCCGTGCGGGCATGGGTCGGTGCCAGAGCGGCTTTTGCCAGAGCCGCGTGGTTGCGATCCTTGCCCGCGAGCTGGGCTGCGACCCCAGCGAAGTGCTGTTGGAAGATGCTGGATCTTGGCTGGTCGAGGGACCACTGAAGGGGGTGCGCTAGAATGGCGACGTTTGATATGCGCAACAAACGCGCAGAGGCCGGAACCATAGCGTCGGTAGCAACGCAGACCTTCGACGTGGTCGTCATCGGAGGAGGCCCCGCCGGCATGGCTGCAGCGCTGGCCGCGCATAAGGCCGGAGCACGCGTGGCCATCGTGGAGCGCGAACAGCACCTGGGCGGAATCCTCCGCCAGTGCATCCACCCCGGCTTTGGCCTGTCGCACTTTAAACAGGAGCTCACCGGTCCCGAGTACGCGCAGCGCTTTATCGACCAGGTGCACGCAACCGACATTGCGCTGTTCTTGGGCAGCATGGTGCTTGGGATTGATTCAGGCGAGCCTGCAGAAGACACCGAGGTCCATACCGTCACGCTCATGAGCCCCGCCGGCATGTTGCAGCTCACCGGGCGCGCGGTCGTCCTTGCCATGGGTTGCCGTGAGCGCACCCGCAGCGAGATCAAGATCCCCGGCAGTCGTCCCGCCGGTGTGTTTACGGCGGGCCTGGCGCAGCGATACATCAATATCGAAAACCTTAAACCCGGCTCGCGCGCCGTCATTTTGGGCTCGGGTGACATCGGGCTGATCATGGCGCGCCGTTGCACGCTCGAGGGGATTTCGGTCGAGGGCGTGTACGAGCTCATGCCGTACGCCAACGGCCTGCGCCGCAACGTCAAGAACTGCCTGGACGACTTTGGCATTCCGCTGCATCTGTCGACCACGGTCACGCGCGTGATTGGACACGATCGCGTGGAGGCTGTCGAGGTGAGCCAAGTCGACGAGCATCTTGCACCCATTCCCGGGACCGAGCGCATCGTTCCGTGCGACACACTGCTGCTTTCGGTGGGGCTGATTCCCGAGAACGAGCTTTCGGTTGCCGCAGGCGTGGAGCTGGACCCACGTACGCGCGGCGCCGTGGTGGACCAGAGCTTGCAGACGGGCGTGCCGGGCATCTTTGCCTGCGGCAACGTGCTGCACGTGCACGACCTGGCCGACAACGTAACGTGTGAGTCCGAGAGAGCTGGCGCAGCTGCGGCGGCGTACGCGCTGGGAACCGGCGCGGGCGCCGTTCCGGACTGCGAGCTCACCGTCTCCCCTGCTGGCATTGCGGGATACGCACTGCCGGGACGCATTACGGCTGCGGCGCTCACCAAGCTGAACTTCCGCGTGCGCCGACCGATCGACGCCGCCCGCGTGCGTATTCTGGCAGGCGACGAGGAACTGCTTGCAGGCAAGGTCCGCGCGTTTATGCCGAGCGTTATGGAAAGCTTCCCGCTGCCGGCAAAGGTCATCAAACAAGCGCTCGACCTGGGTGCCAGCGAGATTGTCCTATCCGTCGATCCCGTCGAGGAGGCATAGACTATGAGCACGAATGCAATCGAGACGCTGCAGTTCAACTGCACCACTTGCCCATCCGAGTGCCTCCTGACCGTGGAGGTCGAGCGCAGCGCAGACGGCGCCGTGGTAGAGGTACGCTCCGTAACCGGCAACAGCTGCCCGCGCGGTGATAAGTTTGCACATCAGGAGCTCACCTGTCCCATGCGCGTGCTTACCACGACCGTGGCCGTATCCGGCGGCGACGAGGCGCTGCTGCCCGTGCGCACGGCCGAAACCATCCCGCTCGAACTCCACGCCCAGGCGATGGACCTCATCCGCGGCCTAGAGGTCAAAGCCCCCATCCGCATGAGCGATGTAGTCCTCCCCAACCTCCTAGACACCGGTACCGACCTCATCGCCAGCATGGACATCGACCCTGCCTAAGCAGTTAATTTGGGACGGGGCTCTTTTAGCTACCCCGCCATCCACCCCGCCCCTCCTCAATTGCGGTGAAATAGTTCCTGATTTCCGCCAAAACCCCGGCATCCAGGAACTATTCCACCGCAACTTGCCTTGGGATCGATATTTAGATTGTGCCTACTTTAGTGCCATTTCAAAACTATGCCGGATTACGGGGCTGATTCGGAGACCCCCATCCATACCGGCATTTTTCGATTTTTGATAAGCCGTCTACCTGCGGTTTTAATTTCGCAATTTTTCCAATGGTCAAGTAATACAGGTCCAGCCCCGTAATCCGCCATAGTTTTGAAAGCAGCTAATTCGGGACGACCCTCTTATGACTACTTTTACCTATCATTCCGCATGTTTGACACAGCTAAAATAGCCCCGTCCCAAATTGACTACCCTGGCGTTGGGGATACCATGGTGACACCCTAGCGAAAGGATGTTTCATGGCACATGTCGATGACCAGCGTGTGGCGCGCGTGCTCGATGCGCTCGAGGCTCAGCACCCCGGCGCGCAGCTGCTCGTAAACGACCCGTGGTCGATCTATTACCTGACCGGCTTTTATGCCGATATGTTCGAGCGTTTTTGCGGCGTGCTGCTCGCGCGCGATGCCGAGCCGGTGATCCTAGTCAACGCCCTGCACCAGCTGCCCGAGTACGATAATGCCCGCGTCGCCTATCACACCGATACCGACATCGTGGGCGACGCCATCGCTCGCGAGGTCGATCCGACCAAACCGCTCGGCATCGACACCGTCATGCGTTCCGGCTTTTTGATGCCGCTCATGGATCGTCGCGCCGCGAGCGAGTTCTTCCTGGGCGACTTTGCCGTCACCGCCGCACGCACCCACAAGGACGAAGCCGAGCAGGAGCTCATGCGCGTGTCCTCGGCCGCAAACGACGCTGTGATGGCCGACGCCATCAAGCTCGTCCACGAGGGCGTGACGGAGCGCGAAATTGCCGACCAGATGCTCGGCCTGTACCGCAAGCACGACTGCGAGGGCTTTAGCTTTCCGCCCATCGTGAGCTTTGGCGCCAACGCCGGAGACCCGCATCACGAGCCCGACGACACCGTACTCAAGCGCGGTGACGTGGTGCTGTTCGACATTGGCGGACGTCGTCGCAACTACTGCTCGGACATGACGCGCACGTTCTTTTGGGGCGAGCCGGACGAAGAGACGGCACGCATCTACGACATCGTGCGCCGCGCCAACGAGGCCGCCGAGGCGCTCATCGCGCCGGGCGTGCGCATGTGCGATCTGGACCGTGCCGCGCGCGACGTGATTGAGGACGCTGGCTACGGCAAGTACTTCACGCATCGCCTGGGCCACTCGATCGGCCTGCAGGACCACGAGCCAGGCGACGTTTCACTTGTCAACGAGCAGGTCGTAGAGCCGGGCATGACGTTCTCTATCGAGCCGGGCATCTACCTCCCCGGCCACACCGGCGTCCGCATCGAGGACCTTGCCCTGGTCACCGAGACCGGCGTCGAGATTCTCAACGCCTACCCACACGATCCGGTCCGTCTGGACTAGGCAATGCGGCAAAGGCGCTGTCCCTTTGCCGCATCCCACCAACGCTGCACCACGAAAAAGGACTATCTACTACGTTTAACCCGCATGGGTCGACCATGCGGGTCTTTTTTGAAAATTGGCAAGCCTTCTACCTGCGGTTTTGATTTCGCAATTCTCGGTGTGGTCGGGGGCAGTCGATTAAACGTAGTAAATAGGCCCATTTCCTGGCGAACAGCCCAAATTAGCTGCCCCTCGAGTGGGTTAGCGCAGCAAGCCTGCCACTTCGCCGGCTAGGGTGATGGTGCCTGCCGCTACGAAGGGCTCGCCCGCGGCATCGAAGGCGGCGAGAGCCTCGGATACACTAGGGTACACACCTGCGAGCTTATCGGCGTCCACAAGACCAGCGAGCTCCTCTGCCGCCAGGGCGCGATCGGAATCGGTCTGCGTTACGACTACACGCGGGAAGGCCGGAATCAGCACGTCAACGATACCCGCCACGTCCTTGTCGGCCAGCGCGGCGCACAGCAGCGTGGGGCGATTCTCCACGCACGGGTCGATCTCATCCAGTGCGCTCACAAAGTTCTCGCAGCTCTGAGGGTTATGGCAGGCATCAATCAGCTTGAGTGGATCGGTTCCCAGCACATCAAAGCGACCCGGCGTGGGACAGCCCATAAGCGAAGCATCGAGCTTTTCATGGTCGAGCTCGCGGCCCAGATAGCCCTCGCACAGCATAATCGCGCACGCAGCATTCTGCGGCTGATAGGCCGGCTTGACCATGCTCGACGTATAAATCGCGCGCGGCGTGGTGCAGCTAAACTCAACCGTATCGCCCACATGCGCCGGCACCTTGGTCGTGGCGTGGCTCACCACGAGCGGCACGACGCCGCACTCGCGGCAACGGGCATCCATCACGCGCTGAACGCTCGCCTCGTGCGTGCCCTCGCCCAGCACAACCAGGCGTCCGGGCTTAATGACCGCAGCCTTCTCCCCCGCAATGGCCTCGAGCGTGTCACCCAGGATGCGCGTGTGGTCGAGCCCGATGCCCGTAATGGCAACGGCGACGGGATCGGTCGCACTCGTGGCGTCCCAACGGCCGCCCATGCCAACCTCGAGCACGGCAATGTCCACCGCGGCCTCGGCAAACACGACAAGCGCGGCAGCCGTCAGCAGGTCAAACGGCGTGATGGTGTAGGCGCGCTCCCCCGCCGCCACACGACGAGTATTCACGCGATGCCCCGACTCGACGGCGGCAGAAACGCCGCGGGCAAACGCCTCATCGCTCACAACGCGCCCATCGACCTCCATACGCTCGGGATAGCGTACAAGCTGCGGCGACGTATACAGCGCGGTCTTTAACCCCTCGCCACGAAGGATGGCAGCCGAAAAACGCGTGGTCGAAGTCTTACCATTGGTACCGGCAACCTGAATGCAATCGAAATACTCATCCGGACGCCCCAGCTCATCGAGCATATCGACAACCGTCTCAAGCAGAGGCCCAGCATCCCCAGAAATCCGCCCCGTGTCGGCAGCAAGCCCCACAGCCTCATCAAACGAAAGCAAATCAAACTCAAAAGGAACGGTATACAAGCCAGAACGCTTAGGCATTTTTAGAACCGCCATTCATAGAAAAATAAAACAGTATAGGTTGAGGATAGTCAGCGAAAACGCCTCTGATAAGCCAAGGTGCCGTGAAACAAGGGCGCATAGGGCTTATGCCCATGCGCCCGAAGTTGAACGGCAGATTGGCCATCAGAGGCGTTTGCAGCGTCGAGTCAGCCGCCGTTCGTTAGAACGGCGGAATAGGTGTCCGCAGTAGCGAGCAATGCCCCAAACCGCGTCCCCCGAGTAAACCTTACGAGAAGTCAGCAACCTGAGCAGTCAGCGCCGCCAGGATCTCCTTGAGCTCAGCTGCACGGTCCCTCTTCTTCTGGACCACCGCGGGCGCGGCCTTAGCCACAAAGCCCTCGTTGGCGAGCGTCTTCTCGCAGCCGGCAAGCTCCTTCTGGGCCGCGGCAATCTCTTTCTCCAGGCGTGCCTTCTCGGCCGAAAGGTCAACCTTGCCCTCGAGAACCACAAAGACCTCGACGCCGCTGTCGACCACGGCAATGCTCGCAGCCGGCTTCTCAACGTCGGTACCCATAACCAGCGAAGCGGTGTTCGCCAGCGGCTCGATGGTCGAGCGCAGGCTCTCGAGCTTCTCGATATCCTCGGCGCCGGCGCGCACGACAACGTCGAGCTCCGCCTTGGGGCTCAAGCGATAGCGCGAACGGGTGGCACGGGCGGCAGACACGACGGCACGGCACAGCTCAAACGCGCGCTCGGCGGGCTCGTCGACGTACTTGGCGTAGTCGGCGGGCTCGGGCCACTTGGCGATCATGAGCGCCTCGGCGCGGTTCACGTTGCCCTCGGCGTCCAGATCGAGCACGCTCGCCGGCATGTTGTCCCAAATCTCCTCGGTGACAAACGGCATGAGCGGGTGCATCAGGCGAATGGAGGTATCGAGCACAAAGATCAGGTTGCGCTGCGCCTGTAGACGGCCCTCGCCCTTCAGGCGGGCCTTGGTGACCTCGACGTACCAGTCGCAGACCTCGTTCCAGAAGAACTGCTGCACGCCGCGGGCCATGTCGCCAAAGGTGTAGTTCTCGATGCCCTCGGTGACCATCTTCACGGCCTTGGCCAGGCGGCTGAACATCCAGGCGTCGGCCGGCGTCTCCACGACGGGCTCGCCGGGCGTGTAGCCCTCCATGTTCATGAGCAGGAAGCGGCTGGCGTTCCAGATCTTGGTCACAAAGCTCTTGGCCTGGTCGGTACGCGGGCTGTCGATGAGCTTCTTGGTCTTCTTGTCGATGTTCGCGTCAAACTTGACGTCCTGGTTGTTGGTGCACAGCGTGAGCAGGTTGAAGCGCATGGCGTCGGCGCCGTACATGCCAATGAGGTCCATGGGATCGACACCGTTGCCCTTGGACTTGGACATGCGGCTGCCGTCCTTGGCCAGAATCGTCGGGTAGATGACGACGTCCTTAAACGGCACCTCGTCCAAGAAATACAGCGAACTCATGACCATGCGGGCGACCCACAGCGCGATGATGTCGCGTGCGGTGACGAGCGCCGTCGTGGGGTGATGGCCCTCGAGCAGCTCCGGCTTTTGCGGCCAGCCCTGCGTGGCGAAGGTCCACAGCTGCGAGCTGAACCAAGTGTCCAGCACGTTCTCGTCCTGATGCACGTGATGGCCGCCACACTTGGGGCACACGTCGGTGTCCTCGGTGAGGGCGTCCTCCCAGCCACAGTCCTCGCAGTAGAACACGGGGATGCGGTGGCCCCACCACAGCTGACGGCTGATGCACCAGTCCTTAAGGTTCTCCATCCAGGTGGTGTAGGTCTGCGTCCAGCGCGCGGGGTGGAAGGTGACCTTGCCGGAGTTGACGGCGTCGAGCGCCGGCCCCTTGAGCTTGTCGACGGCCACAAACCACTGCTCGGACAGCCACGGCTCCAGGGCGGAGTCGCAACGGTAGCAGTGCATGACGGAGTGGTCGAGCTCTTCGACGTGGTCGAGCAGACCGTGCTCGTCGAACCACTTGACGACAGCCTCGCGGCACTCATCGCGGTTCATGCCGGTAAACTCGCCGTAGCCCTCGACGACCACCGCGTGCTCGTCGAAGATGTTGATCTGCGGCAGGTCGTGAGCCTGACCCATGGCGTAGTCGTTGGGGTCGTGGGCAGGGGTGACCTTGACGAAGCCGGAGCCAAAGTTGGCGTCGACATGCCAATCCTCAAAGATGGGAATCTCGCGGTCGACGATGGGGAGCTTGACGGTCTTACCCACGAAGGCGGCCTTCTCGGGATCCTTCGGGGAGACGGCGACGCCCGTGTCGCCGAGCATGGTCTCGGGGCGCGTGGTGGCGACGACGATGTAGTCCTGGCCGTTGACCGGCTCGGTCAGCGGGTAGCGCAGGTGCCACAGGTGGCCCTTCTCGTCCTTGTACTCGGCCTCGTCGTCCGAGATAGCGGTGGTGCAGTTGGGGCACCAGTTGACGATGCGCTTGCCACGATAGATCAGGCCGTCGTGGTACCAGTCGCAAAAGACCTTACGCACGGCCTGGGCATAGTCCTCGTCCATGGTGAAGCGCTCGTTGTCGAAGTCAACGGAGCAGCCCATGCGCTTAATCTGCTCGACGATGATACCACCGTACTCGTGGGTCCAGTCCCAGCAGGCGTCGACAAACTTGTCGCGACCGATCTCCAGGCGGCTAATGCCCTCGCTCTTGAGCTTCTTGTCGACCTTGGTCTGCGTGGCGATACCGGCGTGGTCGGTGCCCAGCACCCAGCGCGTGGACTTGCCGCGCATGCGGGCCATGCGGATGATGGCGTCCTGGATGGAGTCGTCGGTGGCGTGACCCATGTGGAGCTTGCCGGTCACGTTGGGAGGCGGAATGGTGACGGTGCAGTCGCCCACGCCCTCACGGCGCTTGTAGTAGCCGCCGTCAAGCCACTTCTGCAGGATCGCCGGCTCGTTGGTCGACGGATCGTAGTTCTTGGGCATCTCTTCCATATATCTCTCCCTGTCCCGCCGGCGTGTCCGCCTGCTTGGTTTTCGCTCAGTCAGGTCCTGGCTCGCACGAAGAGCACATTAAGTGCTCTTCGGCTCGTGCGGAATCTACGAAAACCAAGCAGGCGGACGCGCCTTAGGTATCGATTACTTCAGTCTGATATGACTTCGCTGAGGCTTAAACAAACACACAGAATAACACAGGTAGTTGGGTGTTTTGCGTATATATAAAATAGCCTCCGACCGCGGATGGTCGGAGGCTATTTGCAAGCACGTTTTTGGCAGGTTTACCCGTAGATGCGTTGGGGCTGCTCTTCGCCCTTTACGGAGGCTTCGGTCACAACGACCTTGGAAACGCCCTCCTCGCTGGGCAGGTCGAACATCGTCTGCTGTAGCACGTCCTCGCAGATGGAACGCAAGCCGCGGGCGCCGGTCTTGCGGGCAAGCGCCATGCGGGCGATCTCGTGCAGGGCGGCGTCCTCAAACTCCAGGTCCACGTCCTCCAGCTGGAACATTTTGCGGTACTGGCGCACCACGGCGTTCTTGGGCTCAGTCAGGATCGACACCAGGTCGTCCTCGTCGAGCGCCTGCGTCTGGGTGACGACGGGCGTACGTCCCACAAACTCGGGGATCATACCAAAGGCGTTGAGATCCTGCGGGAGCACCTGGCGCAGCAGGTCGTTCTCGTCGACCGAGGTGGGGCCAGCGATCTCTGAGTTAAAGCCCACGCCCTTGTTGCCAACACGGTCGGCGATGATCTTATCCAGGCCCACAAAGGCACCGCCGCAGATGAACAGGATGTTGGTCGTGTCGATCTGCAGCAGCTCCTGCTGGGGATGCTTGCGGCCGCCGGTGGGCGGAACGCTTGCCACCGTGCCCTCAAGAATCTTAAGCAATGCCTGCTGAACGCCCTCGCCCGAGACATCGCGGGTGATGGAGAGGTTCTCGGCCTTGCGGGCGATCTTGTCGATCTCGTCCACGTAGATAATGCCAACCTGAGCGCGCTCAATGTCGCCATCGGCAGCATTGATAAGCTTGAGCAGGATGTTCTCCACGTCCTCGCCCACGTAACCAGCCTCGGTGAGCGCGGTGGCGTCGGCGATAGCAAACGGCACCTCGAGGATGCGTGCGAGCGTCTGGGCCAGCAGCGTCTTACCGGTACCGGTGGGGCCGAGCAGCAGAATATTGGACTTGGCAAGCTCCACCTCGTCCATATCGTCGTCAAACTGGCCGCCCATACCCGAGGCCTCGTTAAAGGCGGACACCGCGGCGCCGCCCTCGATCACGCGGCGATAGTGGTTGTACACGGCAACCGACATGGCGCGCTTGGCGTCTTCCTGGCCCATGACATAGGCCGAAAGCTCGTCATAGATCTCGTGCGGCGTCGGCACGTGCGTGATGACCTGACGGTCGTCCTCAAGCTCAAAGCCCTCGGCCTCGGGATCCATGGCAGGCTGGGACGCAGCCTGGCCGTGATCGTTGAGGAAACCCGGAAGATTGCCGTTGCGGGCGGCGTCCATAAAGTCCGAAGCCAGCGACTCCTCAAGAATCTCGGAGCAGGCGGCGACGCACTCGTCGCAGATAAAGATGTTGGTCGGGCCCTTTACGAGACGACGGACCTGACCCTGCTCTTTTCCGCAGAAGGAGCAGCGGATGGGGTTGCCGTTCTCGTCAAAGTTGTCCTGCATGTTACCGGCCATCCTAGGCGTCCTTCGCGGCGAGATCGCGCGAGGTGACGATACGGTCGATCAGGCCGTAGTCGAGGGCCTCGGCAGCGGTCAGGTAGTTGTCGCGCTCGGTATCGGCCTGGACCTTCTCGATGGGCTGGCCCGAGGCGTCGGACAGGATCTGGTTGAGCTCGCGGCGAGTCTTCTTGATCTCCTCGGCCACGATCTCGATCTCGGTCTGCTGACCCTGGGCACCGCCGCTGGGCTGGTGAATCATGACCTTGGAGTGCGGCAGGCAGAAGCGCTTGCCCTTGGCGCCGGCCGAAAGCAGCACGGCGGCCATGGACGCAGCCATGCCTACACAGATGGTGGAAACCTGCGGCTTAATGAAGTTCATGGTGTCCAGAATCGCCAGGCCGGAGTAGACCTCGCCACCAGGCGAATTGATGTAGAGCGAGATATCCTTCTCGGCATCCTGGCTCTCAAGATGCAGCAGCTGGGCAACGACCAGGTTGGCGCTGACGGAGTTGATCTCCTCGCCCAAGAAGATGATGCGGTCGTTGAGCAGGCGCGAATAGATATCGTAGCTGCGCTCGCCGCGCGGCGTCTGCTCGATAACGTATGGCACGAGGGCGGAATCGAACTTAGCGATCATACGCATCTCCATTTCTCTTACGGACCAATAGTGGTTCTAGACAAACGTACGGTGCCCGCATGCTATGCATTGGCTGGCACCGTACGAAGCAACCGGATAACCGGTGTATAACTTTACCCCATCACGGGCGCACGCAAGCGCTCGCGGGCAAGGTGGCGAGAATTACTCGGCGTCCTTGGCGGTCTCGTCGACCTCGGTCACCTTGGCGTTCTCGACCAGGTGGTCGACGGCCTTGGAGCGACGGATGGACTCGCGGACGGCGGGCATGCGGCCATCGGCGATGAACTCGGCCTTGGAAGCCTCGACGTCCTTGACGCCGGCCTTCTCGAACTCGGCGTTGATGTCGTCCTCGGTGACCTCGATCTTGAGCTCGCGGGCAAGGGCGTCGAGCGCCAGGGACTCACGGGCAACGTCGTTAGCCTGCTTGTGCAGGTCGCCGATGAACTGCTCCATGGTCAGACCGGAAGCGGGCAGCCAGGTGTCCAGCGTCATGCCGCGGGCAGCGAGGTTGGACAGGAAGTTCTGGCCAAGCTCCTCAAAGACGGACTGCTCGTAGTCGGCGTCCATCTCCTCGAGCTGCAGGCGCTCGGCGAGAGCGGAGACGCAACGGTTCTCCTTCTCGGCCGGGAGGCGGGAAGCCTTGTCCTGCTCGATCTCGATCTTGATAGCGTCGCGCATGGCCTCGATGCTGTCGAAGCCAAAGTCGGACTTGACGAGCTCGTCGGTGAGCTCGGGGGTGTTGCGGACCTTGATGCCCTTGACGGTGACCTCGACGGTGTGGGTCTCGGCCTCCTCGCCCTCCTCGACCTCGTCGGTCCAGGTGACGGTCTTGACGTCGTCAACGTTGGCACCGATCAGGGCCTCGTTGAACTCCTTGGGGTTGCTGTCGCTACCGGCGATGAGCATGCGGCCCTCGGCGGCGAAGTTGTCGGCGTTCTCGACGGCCTTGAGGTCGACGGTGACGTAGTCCTCAGCCTCGACGGCGCGACCCTCGACGTCCTCGAAGGTAGCGCGGTAGTTGAGGAGCATCTCGACCTGGTTGTTGATCTCGGACTCGGTGACCTCCGCGGGAGGCATCTCAATCTCGACAGCGTCGAAGGAGGAGAGCTCAGCGGCGGGACGCAGGGAGAACTCGACGGTGTAGGTGTAGTCCTCGTGATCCTTGGCGAGGTCGAGCTCCTTGTAGTCACCGCTCTTGGTGGGGACGATGTCCAGCTCGTTGAGGACGGCGGGCTCGTTGGCGGCGATCAGGTCGTTGGTGGCCTGAGCGAGGGTTGCCTCGGCGCCAAGAGCGGAGTCGATGACCGGACGGGGAGCCTTACCGGCGCGGAAGCCCGGGAAGCGGTACTTCTTGGCGGTGTCCTTGTAGGCCTTCTTGATCGCGGCGTCGACGTCGGCGGCCGGGATGGTGACCGTAGCGGTGAGCTTGGCGTCCTTGACGTCAGAAGCGGTGATGTTCAACACGTTCCTCCTCATACTGCCCAGCTTATCTGAGGTGCTGGTACCTTTATGCAACAAAGAGTCGCGACGGCGGGAGCCGACGCAGATGCGTTGGTGCGGGCGAAAGGACTCGAACCTTCACGGGAATCCCACCAGAACCTAAATCTGGCGCGTCTACCAATTCCGCCACGCCCGCATGAGCGCACAGACTAGGAATGATAGCAGATACGAACGGCAAGCGCACGCACACCTTTTACAGGCTCACGACCTCACCACGAGTGCAAAAGGCGGGGCGAGTTGCCCCACCCCGCCAATTACGACTTATTCGCTGACCCGCTACTCCCCCAGCAGGGCCTTCTCGGGCGTGATGGGCAGCGAGCGGACCTGGTGGCCGGTGGCGTGTGCCACGGCCGAGGCCACGGCGGCGAGCGGCGTGTTGATGACGACCTCGCCGATCGATTTGGCGCCAAACGGGCCCGTCGGCTCATAGCTCGGCTCAAAGGCCACGCGGATGCTGCCGATATCCAGGCGCGTGGGCAGCTTGTAGCTCATAAAGTTGCCGGTACGCAGACGGCCGCGGTCGTCGTGCTCGACAATCTCGTAGAGCGCGTGACCGATACCCTGGGCAATGCCGCCCTCGGCCTGGACGCGCGCGAGCGCCTCGTTGATCACGGTGCCGCAGTCGACGGCCGCGGCGTAATCCACCACGGTCACCTTGCCGGTTGCCTTGTCGACCTCGACCTCGGCAATGCCGGCCATAAACGGCGGGGGCGAAACGGGCAGGCTGGCAGAGGCATGCGAGGTCAGCGCGTCGCCGCCCTCGATGTTCTTAACGCACAGGTTGGCAAAGTCGCGCAGCGTGAGGTAGCGACCGCGCTCGCGGGCGGCGCGCTCGTCGGACAGGCGCACGTACTGGCCATCAAAGACCACATCGGCGGCATCCACGTCCCACATCTGGGCGGCCTTGGCGCAAATCTTCTTGCGCAGCTCGGTCGCGGCATTCTTGGCGGCCAGGCCCGTCACGTACGTACCCGAGCTCGCGTACGAGCCGGCGTCGAAGGGCGATACATCGGTATCCACGCCACGAACCACAATGAGAGAGCTCTCCACACCCAGCTCCTCGGCGGCAATCTGCGCCAAGATCGTGTCGACGCCCATGCCGTTATCGGTGGCGCCGGTACCGATGGTAATGAAGCCGTCCTCTTCCAGGCGCATGTCGATGCCGGCGATGTCCACGTTGGAAATACCCGAGCCCTGCATGGTGAGCGCGCAGCCCAGGGCGCGCACGCGGTCGCCCAGGTCCACGGCCAGCGGCTTGTCGCGCCAACCGATCATGTCCATCGCGCGCAGCAGGCAGCGGTCGAGCGCGCAGGCGTTGAGCTTTTCGTTGTAGTACTGCGGCATGACCTCGCCCTCGCGCACGATGTTCTTAAGGCGCAGGTCGGCGGGGTCCATGTGCAGCATGTCGGCGAGCTCGTTGACGGCACTCTCCACGGCAAACTGGCCCTGGGTGGCACCGTAGCCGCGATACGCGCCGCCGCGGTTGGTGTTGGTGTAGACGGCGTCCCAGCTAAAACGGCTCGCCTTCACATGGTTGTAGATGGGCAGGCTCTTATGGCCCGAAAGGCCGATCGTCGTGGTGGCGTGCTCGCCGTACGCGCCGGCGTTGGACAACGTGTGCAGGTCGATGGCCGTGATGGTGCCGTCGTTCATGGCACCCAGCTTGACGGTCATCTGCATCTGGTGACGCGAGTTGCCCGCAGTGATGGTCTCCTCGCGGGTGTAGCAGCAGTAGCTCGGACGGCCGGTCTGCTGGGTGACGAACGCCACGAAGATCTCGCAGCAGCCCGTCTGCTTGGAGCCAAAGCCGCCGCCGATGCGGGGCTTAATAACCTGCACCTGCGACTGCGGAATGTCGAGCGACTGCGCAACCATGCGGCGCACGTGGAAGGGCACCTGCGTAGAGGTGGTCACCGAGATGCGGCCGAATGCGTCGGTCGTCGCGAAGGCACGGAAGGTCTCCATGGGCGCAGTCTGCGTGGCCTGGCTAGTGTAGGTGCGGGTGAAGACGATGTCGCTCTGGGCAAACGCCTCGTCAAGGTCGCCATAATCGCTGGTACCGCTGCACACCAGGTTGCGAGCAACGTCGCCGCCCTGCGGGAACATAAAGGTCACGTCGCCCTCGGGGTGGACCACGATGTCGTTATCGAGCGCCTGGGTAAAGTCGAGCAGGGGCTCGAGCACCTCGTAGTCGACCTTGATGAGCTTGAGCGCCTTATCGGCGGCCTCCTCGGTCTCGGCGGCGACGATCGCCACCTCTTCGTTTTGGTAGCGGACGAGGTTCTCGAGAATCAGGCGGTCGTAGGGGCTCGGCTGCGGATAGCTCTGACCGGCGATAGTAAAGCGGCGCTTGGGCACGTCCTCGTAAGTGTAGACGCCCACGACGCCCGGTACCTTCAGGGCGCGCGACGTATCGATGGAGCGGATCTTGGCGCGGGCATAGGGGCTGCGCTTGAGTTTGACGATCAGGGCGCCGGCGGGCACCATATCGCCCGTGTAGACGGGACGGCCCTCGAGCAGCGCCTTCGAGTCCTTCTTGGGCTGCTTATGGGTGATCTGCTTGTACGAGACACCGTCGCAGCTGGTGTCGTTGACCGGCAGTTCGGGCATCTCAAAGCCCACCTGCACGCCGGACTCGTTGAAGAAGCGCACGATGGCGCGCAGCTGGCTCTCGTAGCCGCTGCAACGGCAGAGGTTGCCGGCGAGCTGGCGCGACAGCTCCTCGCGCGTGGCGACGAGGCTCGGGTCCTCCTTGGCGGCGCGGGCAAGCGCCAGCACGTTCATGATAAGGCCGGGGGCGCAAAAACCGCACTGCTCGGCGCCTTCGGCAGCCATCGCGCGGGCAAGCGCCTCGGACTCAGCCTTGAGACCCTCGAGCGTGGTGATGGTATGGCCCTCGACGCGCGCGGCGGGAACCGAGCAGCTCAGCACCGGGTAGCCGTCGAGCCACACCGTGCACAGGCCGCAGTTGGTGGTCTCGCAGGCGCAGCGCACCGACGCGCAACCCTGCTCACGCAAAAGCGAAAAGAGCATGGTATCGGGGGCAATCTGAACCTTGACCTTGCGGCCGTTGAGCGTAAAGGAAAGATCGATAAATTTGGCAGCCATTAGCGCACCTCGCTAGAATCGACGCCGGGCACGCGGCGGCAGGAATACTCGTCCGTGGCAAACTTAGGAATCTGCACGCCCTCGAGCTCGTGGGCAAGCGCGGCCGAAAGCTCGATGCCGGCGGCGCGACGCACAGCCTGGACGGCAAGCGGGGCCGAGATGCGGCGGCGGTAGTCGGCCGAACCCCACAGGTTGGTGCCATAGCTCAGCGCGCGTACGGACGCGGCCAGGGCGCGCAGCTCGTCCTCGGAAGGCTGCTCGCTGGTGAGGCCACACGCCTCGCCCTGCAGCAAGGTTGCGCGCAGCGGGCGGGCGCCCACGGTGACATGCCAGCTGTTATCCCACCAGGCGGCGGTAACGTTTAGGGATGGGAAGTCGGTCGCGGCCTTGCGCACGGCCTCGTAGCTCGCGCGGTAGTCGTGCTTGACGACCACGACGTGCTCGATCACGTCGCGCACGTAGCCCATATCCACGAACTCGGCAAGCGGTACGCGGCCGGCGCCCGTCAGCTCAACATAGGAATCGAGCGCCAGGAAAGCCGAGAGCACGTCCGAGAAGCCAAAGCGGCCGTAGATGCTGCCGCCCACCGTGGCGGTATTGCGCAGCTGCACGCCCACGATATCGTGAACGGCGAACTCGAAGACATTGTTGACAAGCGCGTTGAGCTCGGCATGGCGCTCGAGCTGGCGCAGGGTGCACATGGCACCGATGCGAAACTCGGTCTCGGTCTCCTCGATCTGATCGAGTCCGCAGGCCGAAAGGTCAATCGCCGTCGCCACACGACGCGAACCCAGGCGCATCCAGATGCCGCCGCCCACAATCTTGTTGTTGCGGTTCTTCTGCAAGAGCTCATAGGCTTCGGCCGCGTTTCCAACACGGACGTAGGTACCGAACTTGAGCACGTTCTCCCCCATCTCTTCACTTGTCCAGTACCTTTAAGTGTACCAAACGAGGGGGCATAGCTCGTGTCGGGACAAAATGAACCATTTTCCTCCGTCGCATGCGGATCAAAAAAGGCTCCCGGCGTTGAGCCGAGAGCCTCATTACATGCTATGTCAGGCAAGATTTAGCAGACACCCTGGGCGAGCATGGCATCGGCGACCTTCAGGAAGCCGGCGATGTTTGCGCCCATGACGAAGTTGCCCTCCTCGCCGTACTCCTTGGCGGTGTCGTCCACGTTGTGGAACATGCCGCGCATGAGCTGCTCGAGCTTGCCGTCGACCTCCTCGAAGGTCCAGGACAGGTGCTCGGCGTTCTGGCTCATCTCCAGGCCGGACACGAGCACGCCACCGGCGTTGGCAGCCTTGCCGGGCATAAAGGCGACGCCGTTCTCCTGGAAGTAGGTCGTGGCCTCGATGGTCGTAGGCATGTTCGCGCCCTCGCCGACCACCTTGCAGCCGTTGGCGACGAGCGCCTGGGCGTCCTCGAGCAGCAGCGTGTTCTCGCGAGCGCAGGGCAGCGCGATGTCGCAGGGCAGCTCCCACACGCCGCGGCCGTCGCCCTCGTGCCACACGGCGTTGGGCTTCTCGTCAACGTACATGGCGAGCGTGACGCCCTTGTCGTGGCCGGAGCGCTTCTGGTTGTAGACGTGCTCGAGCACGGAGTAGTCGATGCCGTCGGGATCCTCGACCCAGCCGTGGGTATCGGAGCAGGCAAGCACCTTGCCGCCGAGCTGGGCGACCTTCTGGACCGCGTAGATAGCGACGTTGCCGGAACCGTGAACGACGACGTTCTTGCCCTCGAAGGAGTCGCCGCGGCTCTTGAGGTACTCGTCCACAAAGTAGACCAGGCCGTAGCCGGTGGCCTCGGTACGGGCGAGCGAGCCGCCAAAGGAGAGGCCCTTGCCGGTGAGGACGCCGGTCCACTCGTTGGTCAGGCGCTTGTACTGACCGAACATGTAGGCAACCTCACGGCCGCCAACGCCCAGGTCGCCGGCGGGAACGTCGGTGTTGGGGCCGATGTGGCGATAGAGCTCGGTCATGAAGGACTGGCAGAAGTGCATGATCTCGTTGTTGGACTTGCCCTTGGGGTCAAAGTCGGAGCCGCCCTTGCCGCCGCCCATGGGAAGGGTGGTCAGGCTGTTCTTGAGGATCTGCTCCAGGCCCAGGAACTTGAGCATGCCCAGGGTGACCGTCGGGTTAAAGCGCAGGCCGCCCTTGTAGGGTCCAATGGCAGAGTTGAACTCGACACGATAGCCGCGGTTGACCTGAACCTTGCCCTGGTCATCGACCCAGGGGACACGGAACATAACGATGCGCTCGGGCTCGACGAGGCGCTCAAGCAGGGCGGCCTCCTCGTACTCGGGATGGGCGTCGAGCGCCGGCTGGATGGTGCCGAGGATCTCGGTCGCGGCCTGGATGAACTCAGGCTGCTCGGGATAGCGGGCCTTGAGCTCGTCGAGAACTTTCTGCGTGTAGCTCATGCTTCCTCCAATTGATGGAAAAGAAAGGTGTCGTTCGCGGCGCCCCATGCGCCGTGAGCTTTATCGAGTATGGATAATATCGCACTGTTGCGGCAAAGTTACGAATAAGACCGCGGGCGGATGTTTCATTTTGATTACGATGCAGGTAGAAGCGTTTTTGAACAGCTGACGTACAAATTGCGTGTTTCGAAGCTGTTTCGTCCACGTGGTCCATACCACCACAAAGAGGACAGGCACCTTTGTGGCGGTTGGCAGGATGCGTTGGCGGGAACGTATGTGAATCGAACACATCCAAGACGTTTTGCACGCCTCACAACGGTTTTGAGGACCGCGGGGCCCACCGGAGCCCATCCGTTCCCAAACGTGGCGGTATTTTACCAAACGCGCAGTGTCGCGCCACGAAAACGGCCCATCTACTACGTTTAACCAGCAAGGGTAAACCATACCCACTTTTTCGTAACATCGGCAAGTCATCTACCTGCGGTTTTGTTTTTGCGGTTTTTGAAATGGTCGAGGGTAGTCACTTAAACGTAGTAGATAGGCCGGTTTTGTGGCGAGCGGCGATTCGGAGCCCTAGCGCAGGGATCTGAGACCGCCGGCCTCCTTGTTGAGCGTCGTAAAACGCACCGCATCCAGGTGCTCCAAGATGCTAATGGCTCGTTTGCGCGACACGCCTAAGGCCTCGCGCAGCACACTCGTCGTGGCAACGCCGCCAGCAGCCTCGATAGCCGCGGCGACGACCTCACGTGCATGGGCCTCGGCGGCGGCAGACAAGGCAACGTCGCGTTCGATCTTAACGATCGCGCGGTTGAGCGAAAGCTCGCGCAGGGCACGCGTCATGGTGTCGCGATCGAGCTGCAGACGCTCACCCACCTCGGGCAGTGTCGCCGCACCGAGACCCGCCTCGTCGAGGGCGGCCACGATGCGCTGGCTCGCCTCGCGCACCACACGTATCGCCGCAGCGGCAGAGTGCGGGTCGAACACCTCGGCACCGTCGACGGTGCACACGCCGCGCGCACAGCCCTCGAGAACGAGCGCGGACGCAATGTCTTCGCCCGCTGTCGGCCAGGCGGCATGCGCGACCTCGCCCGGCGTGAAACCCGTCTGCTTGGGCGCGGCCCCGTGCATGGCGGCCAACGTGACGGAGAGCGTGGCGAGGGCGGCATCGAGCACAGCGGGGGCGGCATAGAGCTCCTCGGTCGAGCGCTCGGCATGAAGCGCCACGGCGTCACCCGAGGAAACCGCCCCGTGCAGGAGCGCAGCCGCCTCGGCACCCGAAAGATCGAGAGCACGGGCTGCGGCCGCGGCAGGCACAGGCAGGCGCTGCAGCCCCAACCATGCGGCAACGGCGGCGGCGCGGTCGTCGGCATCCAGGGCCCCGAGCAGCGCGCACTCGCCCGCGGAGAGGACGCGCGAGCGGCGGCACCGCGAAAGAAGAACACGACCGCCGCCGATAAGCACCACCGGCGAGAACGCGAGCACAATGAGGCCGTCGCCTGATCGCACGGGAAGGCGCTCCTCCAGACGGACCTGCACGATGCGGGTCTCGCCAGCCTCAATGGGTCCCTCACCCTCCATGAGCATGACACGGCCAAGGACCTCCGCCGTACCCGCCATCACATGAACGCGCGTACCGGACTCGAAGGGCGCGGGCTTGGTGCCCTCGCGCCCCAGATACGTGAAGCGGGCGATGAGTCTGAGCGTCAAGCCCTCGGCACCAGACCCGCAGAGGACCTCGCCACGCGGAAGGTCGCCCGCACCGTCGCCCACGATGTTGAGCGCCGCGCGCTGTCCGGGCAACGCCCGAGGAGTATCACCATGCACCTGAATCGCGCGCACGCGGCAGCGCACGCCCGCGGGACATGAGACGAGCTCGTCGCCCACCGCTACGGGGGCATCGTGAAGCGTGCCCGTGACGACCGTCCCGGATCCCTTGATGGTGAAGCAGCGGTCGATGGGCAGGCGCGGGGCCAGACCGGGGCGCACCGGGCGGGATGCGGTATCGGCCAGGAAAGAGTCGATGGCGGCATCGAGGGCAAGGCGAACGTCCTCGATGCCCACGCCCGTGCGCGAGGAAACAGGCACCACGGGCGCATCGGCAAAGACGGTATCGCTGAGGAAGTCCATCACGTCGAGCTCGGCGAGCTCCGCCGTCTCGTCATCGGCCAGATCGCGCATCGTGAGCGCCACCACGAGGTGCCTCACGCCCAACAGCTCCAACACGTACACGTGCTCTCGCGTCTGCGGCATCACGCCCTCAACGGCAGAAACCACCAGCAACGCAACGCCCACGCCGGTGGCACCCTGTACCATCGCGCGCAGGTAGTGCGCATGCCCGGGCACGTCGACCAGGCCGACAAGCTTGCCGCTGGGAAGCTCGAGCTCGCCAAAGCCGAGCTCCGTAGTCATGCCTCGGCGGCGTTCGACCTCCAGACGGTCGGGATTTTTGCCGGTCAGCGCCTCGATAAGGGCCGACTTTCCGTGGTCGACGTGTCCTGCTGTTCCAACGACAACGGGACATTCGACAAGCTCACGCGCAGTCATCGACGCAAACCTGCCCGCACGGCATCCGCCAACGCAGACGCACACAGGTCAAGGTCGGTGTCGCGCAAAAGCGTGCGAACGTCAAAAAGCACCTGGTCGTGCCGCACGCGCGTCACAACCGGCGTATCGGGCTCCTGTACCATAGCGCGCTTTAGGCCATCGGCGGATAGACGCCCATCGACGGGACAGACGGCAACGCAAAATGTAGGGAGCTCGACAGTCGGCAGCGATCCGCCGCCGGGAGTAGAGGCGCCCTCGACAACCTGCAGCTCCACGGCCTCCTCGCACTGAGCCTCGCGAAGCTTGCGCAGCATGCGGTCGTGCAGGCGCTTGGCCTGGCGCTCGAGCGGAGCCGGCGCGCCGGAAAGCATGTTGAGTACCGGGATCTCCCGATGCGCCGCATCGGGACCGGTCACATACAGTCGCAAAGTGGCCTCGAGCGCCGCGAGCGTGAGCTTGCCAGGGCGAAGCGCGCGCATAAGAGGATGCGAGGCACAGGCGGCGATTGCCTGGGCGCTGCCGAGAATAATGCCTGCCTGCGAGGCACCGAGCAGCTTGTCACCCGAGCACGAGACGACGTCAACGCCGGCGCAAAGCGAGGCGGACGTGGGCTTCTCCCCCGCATCGGCGAGCACCCCGTCTGCAAGCAAAGCGCCCGAGCCCTGATCCTCGTACAGCAACAGCCCGTGCTCATGCGCCAGCGCGGAAAGCTCCGCCGCGGAAACCTCCTCGTGGAAGCCCTCGATACGGTAATTAGAAGGATGAACTTTCAAGATCATCGCCGTGTTGGGCGTAATGGCGCTTCGATAATCGTCCAGATGTGTGCGGTTGGTAGAGCCAACCTCGACAAGCTTGGCACCCGAAGCCGCCATGATGTCGGGGATGCGGAAGCTGCCGCCCACCTCGACAAGCTCGCCGCGGCTCACGATGACCTCTTTGCCAGCCGCGTGCGCGGCAAGCACCAACAGCACCGCGGCGGCATTGTTGTTGACAACTAAGGCGTCCTGCGCCCCCGTGAGCGTGCGCAGCAGACGCGCGGCATGCTCTTTGCGGCCCCCGCGAGCGCAGGTTGAGACGTCATACTCAAGCGTGCTGTAGCCTCGGGCGACATCGGTCACCGCCTGCACCGCCGCGGGAGCGAGCGGAGCGCGGCCCAGATTGGTGTGAATCACAACGCCCGTCGCGTTGACGGCAGGGCGCAGGGTCGGCAGCGACAGGCGATGGGTCCGCTGCTCAATTGCCAAGGCGAGCTCGCGCTCGTTCCTTGCAGGGGCGCCGGAGCGAATCGCCGCGCGCTCGGCATCGAGCTCGGCGTCAATCGCCTCGCGTACCATCGTGTCGCCTGCATCGCCAGCAGCCTTCATGACCGGCCACTCGGCAAGCAGCTCGTGAACGGCGGGAATGGAACGCAGGCGGCCGCGCACCTCGGCAGACATGGATTCGCAGTCGCTCATGAAAAGCCTTTCGACATGTTCAATAAAAAGCTGGTCCCCCGCGATCGTCATCGGGCAAAAAAATACCGGCGCGCACGCAAAAGGGACAGGTCCATTATGGCAGCTCGTGACAAGACGTCGAAGCGCCTCGTCCAAAACCTGCCAAATAAACCTGTCCCTCTTTGGTCGGTTATGGCTTGGGTCCTTAGGCCTCCCTGTTGGCGTAGATAAACCAGTAGCCCAGCGCCACGATCAGGGCGCCACCCACGATATTGCCCAGCGTGGCGACCGTAAGGTTGAGCGCCAACCCGGCAGCATTGAGGGCATCGGCGCCGGCGACATCGGCTCCATAGCCGCAGGAGTGCATCAAAATGCCCATAGGCAAAAAGTACATGTTGGCAACGCAGTGCTCAAAACCGCAGGCCACAAAGGCGGCAATGGGCAGCAGAATGCCCACGACCTTATCGACCACGGTCTTGCCGGCGGTACCGATCCATACGGCCAGGCACACAAAGATGTTGCACAGAATGCCGCGGAAGAAGATGGTGACGGCGCCGATCGTAACCTTACCGGCGGCGACACTCACCATGGTGTTGGCGACGGCCTCGCCGTTGAGTTTGTAAATGGCTGCCATGTAAATCAAAAAGACAACGAACAGGGCGCCGGCAAAGTTGCCGATCCACACAATAGCCCAAGCCTTGAGCATCTGGACGAGCGTGATCTTTTTGCTCTTAAGCGCGCAGACCATAAGCGAGTTGCCGGTAAACAGTTCCGCGCCGCAAATGAGCACGAGCACCAGTCCCAGGCAAAAAGCAAGACCGCCCACGAAGCGCTGGGCGCCCCAGCAAAGCGTGGGATCGCTCAGAAAGACCGTGAAGAACAGGCCGCCGAAGGCGATGAACGCGCCGGCGAACATGGCGAGCAAAAAGGCCTTCGAGACCGGCAGGTTGGCCTTGGTAACGCCTGCGGCCTCGGTCTTCGCCTCGATCGCGGCGGGCGCCAGGCAATCGGAGGTGGGGTATTCTGCCTTACTCTGTGCCATGGAAATCACTTCTTTCTTACGATTCGGGACAAACGCTCCTGGTTCATTTGCCCTGCGAGGTCGGACGGTATAAAAATAAACGCGAGCCAAATTAGCATATTGGCCTGCGATTATATAGCTTGGAGCGGGCGACGGGAAGTCCAAGGATTTGCTTCGCTGCGGGCCTTCGGCCCTTGCGTGCTGCGCTGGAAAATGCTCACGCATTTTCTCAGCACCGCACCCTGGCGGGTTCGATTCCCGTCGCCCGGCGCGTAAACGAAAACAGCTCTGATCCCCAAAGGAAACCAAAGCTGTTAAAACAATTCTTATGGAGCGGGCGACGGGAATCGAACCCGCGTCATCAGCTTGGAAGGCTGGGGTTCTACCATTGAACTACGCCCGCAAGATATGGTCGGGACGACAGGATTTGAACCTGCGACATCCTGCTCCCAAAGCAGGCGCGCTACCAAACTGCGCCACGTCCCGAAGGTGTTGAGCAGCTAAGGTCTAAACCTTGCGTGTCCCAAAGCTAAGGAAATTATAGGGGAGACTCCCCGCCTGTGCAAGCGACGATACCCTAGCTCCTCGAATGTGCGACAAACCGGCTATGGAGCAGGCCGATCGCAAGCGCCACAACGGCAACCGGCGCCCACGAGGCTCCAATATCAGCCAGCGGCAGCGCATCGAACGGCAGCCACGCACCCGCAAAGAACGCGTCGCGAACCGAGGTGATCACGCTCTGCACCGCGACAACGCCGCCGACCCAAACCCACACCTGCGGATGCGCGTCGCAAAAGCCGTGCACCAGGCCCATCAGTACCAGCACGATGGCAACGGGATACAAGGCGTTGAGCATGGGCACCGAGAACATAAGAATCACGTCGAGGCCCACGTTGGAGAGCACGCACGAAAACGCTGCGAACACAAAGGCGAGAACCGCAAAGGGACGGCGCATGGCCTCCTCAGAGGCCTCCGCTCCCCCTTCGACCACATACGTCTCGCAGAAGTAACGCGAGCAGCAGCTGATGAGGCCGATGCACACGTTCATGCAGGCGAGGAAGAAGATGGCGAAGACCACGACCGTGCCGGCAAGCCCAAAATGCATGGAGGCCGAACGGGCGAGGATGGCGGCGCCGTTGGTAGCGTCGGGCATCACGGTGCCGAGCTGCATACCGGCAAGTCCCAAGCCGCAGTAGATGATGGCCATGAGCACGCCGGCGATCACGCCGGAGCGCGAAATCTCGAAGGCCACGCGCTTGTCATCGGTAACGCCCAGCTCGTGGATGGTCTCGGCGATGATGATGCCAAAGGCGAGCGACGCGAGCAGGTCCATGGTCTGGTAGCCGGTCAAAAAGCCCTGCACGGCAGCACCGGCATCATAGGGAGCCTGCGGCGCGGCGGCGGGGCCCAGCGGCGAGACCATGGCGGCACCCACGACCAATACGATAAGGGCAATGAGCGCGGGGCCCGTAATGCGGCCGAGCACGCGTGTGATGACGCCCGGGCGCAGCGTGAGCGCAAACGCGACGACGAAGAAGCCGACGGCAAACACCAGGCGCGCCGTGCCGAGCGAGACGCCCTCGGGCAACAGCGGCACCAGCATCTCGAAGGCCGTGGAACTCGTACGCGGAATGGCCAGGCACGGGCCAATGGCCAGATACACCGCCGCGACAAAGAACTCGCCAAACTTGGGGTGCACGCGGCCAGCAAGCTCGCGCGCCGTTCCGGCAAGCGCCACGGCGATAAAGCCCATGACGGGCAGGCCGATGGCGGCAATTAGAAAGCCGAACATGGCGACCGGCGTGGCGGAACCTGCCTGCAGCGCCAGCAGCGGCGGAATAATGAGGTTGCCGGCGCCAAAGAGCATCGAGAACAGAGCGATGCCGACGGTGACGACATGGTCGGAGCGCAGACCGCGCGGAGCGGATGAAGCCATGGGACCACCTTTCGAGTCAAAACAAAAACGGGACGGGCAAAAGACCCGTCCCGCAAGTATATACGCTTTAGCAAGCTAAATCGCGCAAAGCTTCAATCGCGGCGTCAACTTCCTCGTCTGTGTTGAAATACCCAAACGAGAAGCGAACGACACCCTGGCGCTCGGTCCCCAACGCGCGGTGCATGAGCGGAGCGCAGTGGGCGCCGGGGCGCGTCGCAATCCCCCACCCTTGCATGAGCGCATCCGAGATCTCGGCCGAATCGATATCGCCCACGTTGAGCGAGACGATCGCCGAGCGTGCTGGCTGGTCGAAGGCACCGTAGAGCTTGATTTCCGGAATCTCACGAACGCCGGCGAGGAAGCGTTCGGCGAGCGCGCGCTCGTGAGCCGAAATCGCCTCCACCCCGCCCTGGGCCTCGATAAAGTCGAGGCCGGCAGAAAGGCCGGCGATACCGTGACCGTTGAGCGTGCCCGCCTCAAGGCGCGTGGGCCACTCCCGCGGCTGCAGCGCATCGAAGCTGTGCACGCCCGTGCCGCCCATGGCCCAGGGAGCCACATCAATGCCCTCCGCCACGGCCAGGCCGCCGGTGCCTTGAGGTCCCATGAGCCCCTTGTGGCCGGTAAAGCACACCATGTCGAGCCCCATGGTCTGCATATCGATATGCGCCGTGCCGGCAGATTGCGAGGCATCGACGATCACCAGCGCACCGGCAGCATGGGCCATGGCCGCCACGCGCGCGATGTCGACCGCGTTGCCGGTCACATTGGAGGCGTGCGTCACCACCACGGCACGTGTGCTCGGCGTGACCAGCCGCTCGAGCTCGTCGTAATCGAGCGCGCCGTTCACGTCGCAACCCGCATGCTCAACCGTCACGCCCTGCTCAGCCGACAGGCGGTTGAGCGGACGCAGCACGGAGTTGTGCTCGAGTACCGTCGTGACCACGCGGTCGCCGGGGCGCACTACGCCATTGATGGCGGTGTTGAGCGCCGCCGTGGAGTTGGGCGTAAAGCACACATGGTCCGCCCTCGGGCAACCCAAAAGGCGCGCGAGCTTGGCACGGCAGCCATGAATCGTACGAGCGGCATCGAGGGCACCCGACGTGGCGCCGCGCCCGGCATTGCCAAGCGAGCACATCGCCTGCGTCACGGCATCGATGACCGTCTGCGGCTTATGCATGGTCGTCGCCGCGTTATCCAGGTAGATCATCGCACGACCTCCCACATATCAATCACGGTATAGCCCTCGGTGGGAACACCCGCCTCGGCGAGTTCGCCGCGCAGCAGTTCCTCATCGGCAGGCAACGCCTTCCACGCCAGACCGCAGCCGGCAGCGACCTCCCCGGGCACGGGAATCGTTCGCCCGGGAA
Organism: Collinsella sp. AM13-34; assembly: GCF_003473055.1. Lineage (NCBI taxonomy): Bacteria > Bacillati > Actinomycetota > Coriobacteriia > Coriobacteriales > Coriobacteriaceae > Collinsella > Collinsella sp. AM13-34. The sequence continues at coordinate 98,981 of NZ_QRLE01000009.1, forward strand.
GGCCGCGCTCAATGCACAGGGACTCGCAGCCCATGGCGGACGCCGTGGTGGGAAACGTGATGACAAGCGCCGGGCGCTTCTCCCTCATGGCAACTCCAACCAATACGCTACGGGCGCACGACGCGCACGGCCTGCTCCATCTTCTCCACGATCACGTACATGTTCGTGACCTCGCCCACCGCGAGCTGGTCCTTAATGCCAAAGTGGTCGAGGCAGGTACCGCAGGTGAGAATCTCGACACCCTGCTCGGCCAGGCCCTTCAGGTCGTCGAGCACCGGCGAGCCCTCGACGGTGAGCTTGGCGCCGCCGTTGTAGAACAGCATGGTCGCGGGCAGCTCCTCCTGCTGCGTCACGGCAAAGATAAACGCCTTCATGAGCTTGTGGCCCAGCACGTCGTCGCCACGGCCCATGCAGTCGGTGTAGACGGAAATGACGAGCTTGCCCTTGCCGGCGCTGGCATCACAGAAGGCAGCGCCATCCTGCTCGGGATCGGCCACGGCAACGGCGCCAGAGGTCGCCACGGTCACGTGCCACTCGGCGTCAGAAACCTTCTCGACCGAGGCCGTGCAGCCTTTCTCCTGCGCCATCTTGGAGATGTTCTTGACGGCGGTCTCGTTGTCGACCGAGGTCACCACAGCACCCTCGCCATCAAGCTGCTTCAGAGCTTTGAGCGTCTTGACGACGGGCAGCGGGCAGGCATCGCCCATGGCATTGACTTCAATTTTGGTAGACATAGCAAATCCTTTCAAAAGGGACCGCCCAGAACAGTAGACGGTCGCATAAACGGTTTTCCTTAATGCACAACGTGAACGGCAGGACCACCCGGCACCGCCTCGCACACGCGGCCGATTGTGGCGGCAACGCGACCTTCGGCATGCAGGCGGCGGGCGAGCTCATCCACATCGGCAGCAGGCGCTGCGATGAGCAGGCCGCCCGAGGTCTGCGGATCGTACAGCGCATCCAGCATGCCCGGCTCCAGGTCATCGTCGGCCGCCACGCGCGGGCCAAAGAAGTCCTGGTTGCGGTAGGCGCCGGCAGGGATAATGCCCAGACGCGCCATATCGAGCACCTGGTCAAAGAGCGGTACGGCCCCTGACGCAAGCTCAATCTGCACACCCGAGCCCTCGGCCATCTCACACGCATGCCCAATCAGGCCAAAGCCTGTGACATCCGTGCAACCGTGAAGCTCAAGCCCCTCGGCCAGACGAATCGGTGCCTCGTTGAGGGTGCGCATCGAGTCAAACATCGGGCTAGCCTCGTCCTGCTCAATGAGCTCGCCCTTAATGGCCGTGGTGATGATGCCCGAGCCGACCGCCTTGGTCAGCAGCAGGACATCGCCCACGTGCGCGCCGCTGTTGGCGAGCATGCGATCGAGCGCGACAAAGCCGCTCACGGACAGGCCGTACTTGGGCTCGTCGTCGTTGATGGTGTGGCCGCCCGCGATGGTGCAGCCAGCCTCGACGCACTTGTCGGCGCCACCCGCCAGAATCTGGCCAGCAGCCTCAACACCCAGGCAGCTGGGTATGCAGAGCAGGTTCATGGCATGACTCGGCCGCCCGCCCATAGCGTAGATGTCCGACAGCGAGTTGGCCGCGGCGATCTGGCCAAACAGAAACGGGTCATCGACCATCGGCGGGAAGAAGTCGATGGACTGCACGAGGCCCAAGTTGTCGCCAACGCGAAAGACGCTCGCATCGTCGGAGGTATCGAACCCCACGAGCAGGTTGTCGTTATGCACATTGGGTAAGTCGCCCAGGACCTGGGCGAGGGCTCCAGGAGCCAACTTAGCGGCTCAACCAGAGGCAGCGGTCATCTGCGTGAGCTTGATGAAATCGTCAGCCATCGATCCCTCCTCTCATAGGTCAATCTTTTCCTCCCAGTATACGCATGGTGGCGCCGCGAGCGGACGGCGTATCGCAACCCCTACGCGACGCAGCAGAAGGGACAAAGGGACTGTCCCCTTGTCACATTTATCGACAAACCAGATGAATTCTCTTGGCATCGAAGTGCATGCGCAGGGTCTCGTCGGCCTGCGGCAGCTCGTCGGAAGCCACGCTCACCTTGTTGACCTTCCACTGCAGACGCGTGGGTGCATCGACACGTGGCACGTCCAACAGCACCAGCCGCTCAAAGCGCGAATCGCTCACCCGGGCCACGTGTAAGTCGTAGCTGTTACGACCCCGCTCGGCACGGTTGTCAACATGGAAGTAACTTGCGCGAATCCCCAGGTACGCCACATCATCAGGAACCTCGCGACCCACATTAAAGGTCATGCCCCAGTCGAGAGCCTCAACTTCTTCGTCGCCGATCTTGCACGCCCGGCTTGTGTTCTTGCAGCCCGTCAAGCGCAGCGCGGCCAAGGTTTGCGGCCGGCGGACCACATCTTCGACGGAGCCGATCTCCTCCACATGCCCGTTATGCATCACGCAAATGCGCTGGCACAGGCGACACGCTTCGTCGATATCGTGGCTCACGTAGAGCACGGTGCGGTTGCACACGTCGAACAGGTCGAGCATGTTCTGCTCGAGCGCGCTCTTAAGGTAGGCATCGAGCGCGCTCATGGGCTCGTCGAACATAAAAATGCCCGGGTGTGCCGCCACCATGCGCGCAAGCGCCACGCGCTGCTGCTGACCACCCGAGAGGCGTGCGGGATAGCGGTCGGCAAAATCGGCCAGACCAAAAATGCCCAGATAGCGCTCGGCGAGCTTTTTGCGTGCAGCGACGTCACCCGCATCCTGTACGCCGGCGCACACGTTATCGGCCACCGTCATATTGGGAAACAGCTGATAGTTTTGGAACAGCAGGGCGCATTTACGCTCCTGGGGCGATAGGTTGATGCCCGCCGCCGAATCAAAAAAGGTCACGCCGTTGACGACGATCTTGCCCTCGTCGGGCGTCTCCACACCGGCAATGCAGCGTAGCGTACAGCTCTTGCCGCACCCCGAGGCGCCCAGCAGCGCCACGCGCTCCTCTCCAGCCTCAAGCTGCATATCGAGCGTAAACCCGGGATAGCGCTTTTTGATATCCAGAACGATCGACATGGCCTATCGACCTCCCTGCAGAGTGGCATCATCGCGCATGAGCTCGGCCAGCGCCTCGCGATCGATACGCAGGGCATCGCCGCCCACCGGGTCGAGCGAATCGGCCGTATCGGCGAGTTCTTTGGCCCGCTTGCGCTCCGCACGGGAAAGGCCCCGCTCGCGATACTTTTGCGAATGCGCGGTGTACATGTTGATAAACAGGATGACCAGGAAACTAAACGCAATCACGACGACAACCCAAAAGAGGGCAACTGAGATGTTGCCACCCATCCACTCAAAGTAGATAGCGATGGGGATGGTCTGCGTAATACCGGCATAGTTACCCGCAAAGAAGAGGGTGCAACCGAACTCACCCATCGCACGGGCAAAGGCGAGCACCGTACCGGCGGCGATCGAGGGCCAGCCGAGTGGCATCATAAGCTTGGCAAAGATACGGCGCTCGGACCACCCCAGGGTTCGCGCGGCGTCGAGCATCTGCGTGTCCAGGCTCTCAAAGGCGCCGAGCGCCGTACGGTAGACCAGGGGAAACGACACCACCACGGCAGATATCACCGCCGCTGGCCAGGTAAAGACGATCGAGATGCCGTGCGCGATAAGCCACTGGCCAACCCCGGTCGAGCGGCCAAACAGCATGAGGAGCAGAAAGCCGCACACCGTGGGAGGCAGCACCATGGGGATGGTAAAGGCCGAGTCGAGCAGGCCCTTCACGCGGCTCGTCGTGCCCATAGTCTTCCATGCGGCAAACAGGCCCAGCGCAAAGGCAATCACCAGGGCAAGGCCACTCGTTTTGATAGACACCCAAAGCGGGCGATAGTCGATGCCGGTCAAAAAGGCGACAAGGGACGCCAAGGGCTCCTGTTCATCTTGCATCACAACGGATGATGCTTCCACGATTTGAGCGCTATCAAGCCAACGCGCGCCGCCCTTGGCATCACCCGAGGCTGATGCGATGACCACATAGCGGTCCCCATTCGCACCGCGCTCATCAAAGGCATAGGTATACCCACCGACATTAAACGCCGCTTCCGTCGTGGCATACCAAGGAAGATCCATGTCTTCCAGCCGTGCGCCTCCCATGCAGTTTGCGCCGTCAAGCTCGCAGACGAGAGCCTTGAGACCCGATGCGCACTCGTTGTCCTGCGGATCCAATCCATACTTCTCGACCGCCTTGGGCGATACCCACACCACAACGCGATCGGCAGCAGGCGCCACTATGAGGTCCGTGTCCCCTTCAACGGGAAACCGATAGCCCTCGGGCTGGCCCTCCATGACACGGGCGGTCCCCTTGGCTAACCGTTCAAAACCATCGAGCCCATAAGAAAGCCCCTTGGCGGTCACGGCAACCTGGGCCCCGCCCTCAGTACCACCGGCAAACGCCCATCCCGGCACCCAGCAAAGCGCGAGCGTCAAAGCACAGGCGACAAGAATGCGAAATCTATTACGCACGAAACGCTCCAAGGAAAGACGAGGACAGGGCAAAAGACAAAACGATGGGATTATCGCTCCAAGCCGCACTACGCGGAAAGCTCAAATCCGTACTTAGCCCAAATCTTCTGCGCCTTCTTGTTGGTCAGACAGAAGTCGATGAACGCCTTGGCCTCGTCGGCGTGCTCGGAGCTCTCGGCAACGGCACCCGGATACACGATGGGCTTGTGCGAATCCTCGGGGCACACGAAGGCCTCCTCGATGCCGTCGTAGCGGAAGATGTCGGAGCTGTAGACAAAGCCGGCCACGCAGTCGCCCGTAGAGACGTAAGCTGCGGCGGTGCCGACCTTGTCGGCCAGGGCCACCTTGTCGGCGAGCTCGGGTGCATACTCGCCGTCGTCGCCCTCGGTACCGGTGTAGAGCCCAACAGAAGCCAGCGCTTGGTTGGCATACTTGCCGGCGGGAACGGTCTTAGCGTCGCCGACGGCAATCTTGCCGTCCAGGTTCGCGACGTCGGCGATGGCCTCGACCTTGGTGTCGGAGCCCTCGGCACGAATAATCACGAGGTCGTTGACGAACATGTCCTCACGCGTGTCGGCGTCGACGAGCTCGGCGGCCTCGGCGTCGTCCATAGTGCCCTTGGAGGCCGTGATGAGCACGTCAACCGCGGCGCCGGCGCGCATCTGCTCGACAAGGTCGCCGGACGCCTTAAACTGCGTGTCGGCAAAGGTGGTACCCGTCTGCTCGGTGTAGAGCTTCTGAACCTCGGGCAGAGCCTTCTCGAGCGAGTTGGCGGCGAACACCTGCAGCCCGACGGCCTTCTTGAAAGAAGTCTTGGCAGAACCCGCATCGGAGCCGGCCGGCTCAGACGTCTTGTTGCCCGAGCAGCCAGCAAGGCCAAGGCCGGCAGCGGCGACAGCAGAAAGCGAGACGAATCCGCGGCGAGAAACCATATCGAACATGTTCAACCCTTTCGAGCGCTACGCCCGGGCACCCCGCCGCGGGCTTTATCCTGTAATTGAATTATACTTTAGCGCGAATAATGCTTGTGATAAGAAATTATCGTTTGATAATTTCTTATACCGATAGCCGCAAGACGCTCGCGTTGTCGCCGCTTAAAAAAGCGGAGCGACCCATAAGGTCACTCCGCTACAGGCAAGCAGTTTAGCGAGCGTGTCCACCGCCCGCCGTCATGTGGGCCGCGTGCTCCAGCTGGTCGCTCACGGCCTCCCAGCTTTCGCGAGCCGCCTTCGTGGATCCCGGAAAGTTGATGACAAGCGCAGCCCCACGCTGCATGCACACGGCGCGCGAAAGCATGGCACGGCGCGTCTTGGTCATAGAGTATGCACGGATCGCCTCGGCAATACCCGGCACATCGCGGTCGCAGACGGCACGCGTCGCCTCGGGCGTCACGTCGCGCATCGAAAGCCCCGTGCCGCCGCAGGTGATGACCACGTTGGCCTGGCAATCGTCGGCCGCAGCCACAATGGCAGCACCGATCTCGTCAACATCGTCATGCACCACCGTATGCGAGGCAACCATCCAGCCCTGCGCCGCGATGAGCTCCTCGAGCACAGCGCCTGCTTCGTCCTGGGCAAGATCGCGCGTATCCGAGCACGTCACGATCGAAATCTTCAACTCCATAGCATTCCTCCTACAGCACGGCGCCCTCGGGCAGATCGACACGGACGACATCCACGACGTCGCCCGGCTCAAGATCGCACGGACCCTCGTTGATGCGCAACAGGCAGTTCGCACGCTGCATGGTTCCGAGCAGCGCCGAGTTCTGGCTGTGCGCCTCGGTGACCGTAAGCTCACCCGTCTGCGTATCGCGCGCAACCGTGGCGCGATCATAGAAGCGTCGGTCCTGTCGCTTCTTCACGCCGTGGGTAAGAACCGCCTGCTGCACGGGACGCGCACCCTCGGCAAAGCCGCGCATCTTGCGAATCGCCGGGCGGGCGAGCATCTCAAAGCCCACGTATGCCGCCGCGGGGTTGCCCGAAAGCCCCAGATTGGGCTTGCCGCCGAGCAGGCCAAACGTAATGGCTTTGCCGGGACGCAACGAAATGCGATCGAACAGCACCTCGCCCTCGCGCCGAACCAGCGCCGTCACGTAGTCATAGTCGCCAGCCGAGGCGCCACCGCTCGTAATGACAAAATCGCACTCTTGCGCGGCGCGGTGCACCAGCTCGGCAATCGCCCGCTCGTCGTCGGGCGCAATGCCGTAGAACACTGGGTCGGCCCCAGCATCGAGCACCTCGGCCATTAACGCCGAGGAATTGGAATCGCGAATCTGCCCGCGTGCCGGCAGCTCGCTCGGCGCGACCAGCTCCGTGCCCAGCGAGATAATGCCCACGCGCGGAGCGGCATGGACCTTCACGCTCGCATACCCGGCGCTCGCCAACAAGCCGGCGCCCGCCGGAGCCACGACCTCGCCGGCGTGCATCACAACATCGCCGGCATGGGCCTCCTCGGCGGCAGAGCGAACGTTCTCCCCTACCTTGGCAGGCGCCGAGAACCTCACACGCGAACCCTCGTTGCCGTCACCGACGAGCACATCGACGATCTCATACTTCACCACGGCATCGGCACCTTCGGGTACCGGTGCGCCCGTCATGATGCGGACCGTCTCGCCCGCGCCAATTGTGCCCTCAAACACATGGCCCGCGGCCTCGTGTCCGATAACGTCGAGCGTCACCGGCGCCTCGCCAGATCCCTGCGCCAAATCCGCCGAGCGCACGGCATATCCGTCCATAGCGCTGTTAGCAAACGGCGAGATGTCGATATCGGCCACCGCGTCCTCTGCCAAGGGAAGACCGGCAGCCTGCCACACGGGAATCTCGACAACTTCGGTGCGATTCACGTGCGACAAGACGATCGCCTGTGCGTCCTCCAACGGAATGAGTTTCTCTGCCATATACACCTCTAGCATGCAACGGCGCACATCACGGGCGCCGATTCTTTATGTTTATCTCAGTATAATCCCCCGCCGCACGACGGCGACACGGCCCGTGCCCACGAATACACCTGTCGGTAACGGACGGCGAAACAGAACCAAAACCAACCAGCCGGTTTGTCACGTTTGGCACGTTCTATAATGCTCGTGTTGCAATCAAGAAGAGGAACGTATGGCTTTTACCGACAAACCCGAAAGCGCTAACGAGGCGCAGGATCATTCCCAGTCGCTCGACGACGGCGGCTTTTTCTCCCTTAACGACGTCATCATGGCCGGCAGGCATCAGCTCACCCGCTCCGAGCATCTCTTGGCTGCCGACACGCGCCGCAACGCCCGCAACCTACTCGCGAGCGCCAAGTTGCTCGCACTCGTCGTCATCGTCTCGCTCGCCATGGGCGTTGCCGCCTGGGCGTTTTTGACCTCGCTGAATATCGCGACCGACTATCGCGAGCACCATGCATGGGTCTACGCCTTGCTTCCCGTTGTGGGCGTTGCCACCGCATGGGTGTACAAAAACCACGGCCTTGCCGCCAAACGCGGTAACAACCTGGTCATCGACTCCGCTCTGGGCACACGCCTCATCCATATGCGCATGGCCGTTCTCACCTTCGTCTGCTCCACGCTCACGCACCTAACGGGCGGATCTGCCGGTCGCGAGGGGGCCGCGGTGCAGATTGGCGGCACCATCGCCAGCAACATCTCGAACCTCGCCCACCTCAAAAAACATGACCACCACGACCTCATGCTCGCCGGCATCTCGTCGGCCTTTGGCGCCGTATTCGGCTCGCCCCTTGCTGGAGCTTTCTTTGGCATGGAGATGTGCTTTATCGGCAAGATCGACTACACCGCGGGCATCTACTGCCTGGTCGCCTCGTTTACCGGCTACTTTACGTCACTTGCCTTGGGAACCGAGTACGAGGCGAATGTCATCGCCAGCGTTCCCAACATGACACCGCGGACGGTTGTCATCGTTGTTATCAGCGCAATTATCTTCGGTCTGACGGCACGCCTCTTTGCCTGGTCGGTTCGAACCGTCAAAAGCCTTTACGGTCGCTTTATCACCAATTACCTTACTCGCGCACTCGTGGGCGCACTCGTGGTTTTGGCCGCCTATGCCCTCCTTGACGCCTGGGACTACGCCGGCCTTTCCACGTGGCTTTCCGGCGCCGGATTTGCAGGCAACACCACCCTGGCGGACGCAGCCATCAAGTTGGTCGTCACAGCGCTTACCCTGGGCGCGGGCTTCCAAGGCGGCGAGGTCACGCCCCTGTTTGGCATCGGTGCGGCGCTCGGCGGATGGATTGGCTGCCTCGCTGGACTCGACCCGAGCTTTATGGCGGCTCTCGGCATGCTCGGCGTGTTCTGCGCCGGCCTCAACGTGCCCATCACCACCTGCATGATGGCCATCGACCTGTTCCACGGCACGGCCGCCGGGTTCTTTGTCATCGTGGCCTTTATCAGCTACCTAACCGGCGGACACCGCGGCGTGTACCCCGCCCAGCGCATCATCTCACCCAAGCGCCGCTCGCTTATTGTGGATGAGGGAGGTACGGTAGCGGATGCTATCGAGCGCCACAACGACCTGATAGAGTAGATGTAATTATCGCCGTGCAGCCACAATCGGGGCTAATTCGACCTGAGCGCGACCGCACTGTCATGTCACACGCCGGGAGTCGCCCCATGCACGCAACTGATTTTGGTCGCACGCTCATCATCGCCAACCCAGCCGCCCAGTCGGGTGCGGCACGCGAAGTTGCCGAGCGCCTGCAACGCTTTTTGGACATGACTGCACGCGCATCCCAGTTTGACCTGGTGTTGACCGAGCGTATGGGACACGCCAAGGAGCTGGCCGCACAGGCTCAGGGCTATCGCACCGTTATCGCACTCGGCGGCGACGGCGTGATTCACGAGGTCGTCAACGGGCTTATGACGCAAAAGGAGGACGCCCGCCCCGCTCTTGCCGTCCTGCCCGTGGGCTCCGGCAATGATTTTGCCCAGACGCTCGGCATCAACGATTTCTCCGGCAAGGATTATGGCGCGCTGCTCACCTGCGAGCTGCAGCGTCAGGACATCGGGCGCATTCGCTCGTGGAGCCCTGCGAGCGGCAGCGGCGAGGCTACCGTTGAGTACTACGACCAGACGCTTTCGGTCGGCATCGATGCCGCCATCGGCCTGGGCACCACTGAGCTGCGCAAAAAGACCGGCTTGACGGGCGCGCCGCTCTACACCCTTTCGGGACTTGAGCAGTTTGGCCTGCGCTACCGCAACTACCCCATGACAGTCAGCTTTGACGGCGCGCCCGCCGAGCGCGTGAGGGCGATCATCATGGCGATTCAGCTTGGTCCTACCTATGGCTCGGGCTATCGCATCTGCCCCGATGCCGACCCCTGCGACGGCATGCTCGACGTCTGCTACGCCTGCGGCCCCGTCCCTCGCGCGGTAGCCCTGCCTATGTTCCTTTCGGCCAAGGACGGCCACCATACCAAGTTGCCACCGGTTCGCATGCGCCGCTGCCGCCATGCCGAGCTAACTTTTGAGGAGCCCGACTACCCCATCCAGGCCGACGGCGAGCCCGTTGACGCCTCGCGCATCGAGGTCGACGTCCTCGGCAGCGCCCTCCAAGTTTGGCACCCTACCCGCTAGCAAGGCCAGCGGGGCAATCGACTACTCGTCACTGCTCGGCTTGCGGCGGTTGGCCTTTTTGATGGCGTTGAAGTGCTTGTCGTTGAGTCTACGCTGGCGGGAGCGCTGGGGCACCTTGGTCTTTACGCGTCGGCGCGGTGGACGCCCGCGACGCTCGAGCTCGGCGCGTAGTTTGCGCAGGCAGCTCGCGCGATTCTGGAACTGGCTGCGGCTCTCGCGCGCCGTCACGGTAATCCCCGAAGGGATATGCTTCATGCGCACCGCCGAGTCCGTCGTGTTCACGCCCTGGCCGCCCGGACCCGTCGCGCGAAACACCTGGACCTCGCAATCACGCGCCAGCTCCTCGGCCGACATCTCGGCATAGCGCGTATACTCGCGCCATCCCATCTTGTTCTCGTCCATATCAACACCTCCCCTCATACAAAAAATGTGACAAAGGGACAGTCCCTTTGTCACATCGCATACCAATCGCTTGTGTCGCGCGCTTAGGCGAAGGTGATCTCGCCGTTATCGCAGTCCATATCGGCGATACGGGCCAGGCTCTCAACGCGGAAGCCGCGCTCGCGGAGCTTATCGCCACCGCCCTGGAAGCCCTTCTCCACCGCAATGCCAATGCCGGACACCTCGGCACCCGCAGCCTCGCAGATCTTGATAAGACCCTCGAGCGCACAGCCGTTGGCCAGGAAGTCGTCGATAATCAGGACCTTATCGCCCTCGGAAAGGAAGCGCTTGCCCACGATGACGGGGTACTCCTTCTGCTTGGTAAAGGAGTAGATGGTCGTAGCGTACTGCTCGCCGTCGAGGTTGATGGACTGTGCCTTCTTGGCAAAGACCACCGGCACGCCGCCAAAGTGCTGAGCGGCAATGCAAGCCATGCCAATGCCCGAGGCCTCGATCGTCAGGATCTTGTTGATCTCGACATCCTTGAACAGACGGGCCCACTCGGCGCCCATATGGTCGAACAGCTCAACGTCGCACTGGTGGTTGAGGAAGGCATCAACCTTAAGGACGTTACCGGCCTTTACGATGCCGTCATGGCGAATACGATCCTCAAGCTCCTGCATGGCGCAACCCCTTCTCGCGGCAACGATACCGCGCGATTAATAAACGTTGTTCGATAGTCTACCACGGACCGACCCCCGCCCGTCCCACAAGCCACATCGCACCACAAACCGGGACTGCGGACGATTTCTTGGACCGCTACGCGGCCCTTCC